>NZ_AP024861.1:2724013-3026681 GCF_024346755.1 Vibrio aerogenes
CTTCCCGCGTGCTGGTTCATGAGTCGATTTACGATCGGTTTGTCGAAGAAGTGGTGAAACGAGCCAGCCAGATTCAGCAGGGAAATCCGCTGGATACTGAAACGCAGGTCGGCGCACAGGCCTCGATGGAGCAGTTTAACAAGATACTGAGCTATCTTGATATCGGCAAAGAAGAAGGAGCACAAATCCTCTTTGGTGGAGAAGCCGCCATCCAGCAGGGTGAAATTCACAGCGGTTATTACATTCAGCCGACGATGATGTTTGGTCACAACAAAATGCGGGTATTCCAGGAAGAAATCTTTGGCCCGGTAATTGCTATTACTACCTTTAAAGATGAGGCTGAAGCGCTGGAAATCGCCAATGACACCGAATACGGTTTAGGTGCCGGGGTTTGGACAAGGGATATGAATCAGGCCTACCGGATGTCACGCAATATTGAAGCCGGTCGGGTCTGGGTGAATTGTTATCATGCTTACCCGGCTCATGCAGCATTTGGCGGGTATAAAAAGTCCGGTATTGGCCGGGAAACCCATAAAATGATGCTCAGCCATTATCAAAATACCAAGAACATGCTGGTCAGTTACAGTACGAACCCATTAGGTTTCTTCTGACAACAGGTATCCCCCTTCCCCCCTTCACATGCATATGCGGCCGGCTGGCTGCTATGCATGTGACCCCCTTGTGGGGACAGACACCAAAAAGCAGTCACCTTGCAGGGACAGACACTAAAAAACATGTCACACCCTTGTAGGGACAGGCACCCAAAAAACATGTCACTCCCTTGCAGGGACAGGCACCCAAAAAACATGTCACTCCCTTGCAGGGACAGGCACCCAAAAAACATATCACGCCCTTATAGGGACAGACACACAAAATACAAAACGCCGGACATAAAAAACGGAAGCACCAGCTTCCGTCGATTGTTTTCAATGCTCAGGCGATTGGTTTACAACAGCGCCAGAATCGTTTCTGCCTTACTGGCTTCAAACGATTTCCCTTCTTCAACATTCAGCGTTGTGACCACACCATTTTCAATAATCATCGCGTACCGCTGTGAACGGATGCCACCGAATGTGGCCGTATCCATTTCCAGTCCCAGCGCTTTGGTAAAGCTGCCGTCACCATCGGCCAGCATCATCAGCTCAGAAGCATTCTGTGTTTCTCCCCAGGCTTTCATCACAAAAGCATCATTGACCGCAACACAGGCAATCAGGTCCACGCCTTTCGCTTTGATCTGATCAGCAAGTACCACATAGCCGGGCAAATGCGCTTCTGAGCAGGTCGGTGTGAAGGCGCCTGGTACGGCAAACAGAACGACTTTTTTGCCTGCAAATAATTCAGAAACCTGGTGCTGTTGCATGCCATCAGCCGTGAGCTGGCTGAGTGTGGCTTCAGGAAGTGAGTTTCCTTGTTCGATCATGACTTTTCTCCGGTTTTTTATAATGATAAATATGCCTGTGTATCCATCTTTGCAAATACACAGGATATCTGACAGCTTAATCCGGAATTTATTCAATGAAAACTATTTAGAGCGTGTTTATCTTTCGGGTACAAATTTTGTTCAATTTAAAAGCATTTTGAGCAAGGCAGCGAAAATGAACCCCGGGCTGACCGGGATTCATCAACAGTAAACGACTCAGGCTTTGCCGCCTGAAGCTGTTTCATATTTACTCGGTCTCCTCACCGGACACTTCAGTTTCCGCTTTAATGGGCCGGTCGATGTAATTTTCCATATGCGAGACGGGCAACGTGATAAACGGTGTTTGCCAGCCACCAATCCGTACATTGACCCCGGCATATTTCTTCAGCAGTTTTTCCGTTTCTTCACGGGGTTTTTCCTGCGCATAATGAACTTCCTCATAAATCCGGGTATACAGGCTTTTATCGCCAATCGTTAACGTCATCATCGGCATTTTCTCCCGGATAAAACATTCCAGCACCGCTAACAACTCATTTTCACGATCGGTCGGCGGTTCAATACACACATCGGTAATCACCCCGCCTGCAAACCGGTGTAACGCCAGTTTACTCATGGTGCCGGCAATCCCGGCAAAGCCGTTTTTGACTGTTCCCGGCATGGGTGAAAAATTCGGGATTAACGGCGCCCCTTTTGCTCTGCCCGCAGATGCCGCATTATTCTGACCAGACCAGTTATACTGCTCAAAAGTGCCCAGTCCGGCAGAGATCATCATATTGAAATAGCCAAACCGTTCTTCAAGAGATTTACCGTAAAATCCGGCGATACATCGCAGTTCTCTTTTCTTCATCTCTTCTTCTTTGGTCACTGGCTGTTTCTGGAAGGTATCGATGGCAAACGTTGCGGCACGTTGCATCGATGCTTCATACGCATCAAGGACCTTGATACAGATTGCATCCACATCCACGCCGTCCCGGTCGCCGCTGTTGTTGCCGAACGTGGGCGAATTGGTATTAAAATCTGTCTTGATTTGGTTATATAACGACTGCACCGGGTCATTTGGATTATCCGGACTGGCCGATTTAAAATCTTTTGCCAGCGCTTCAATCACCACATCATAATCGTATTTCTGCTGCTTGAGTTCACCCCGGCTGAATGCTTCCCGGTCATCCTCAAAAATCACCCATTTTTTAAACGCTGCCAGTGTATTCACCACATCCGGCACACCCGACATAATCACGCCGCCAATATTGTATTCAGCACCCGCCCAGGATTTGTCCCGGCCATATTTCATACAGCCGTCCAGATAGGCGGACAGTAACGGAGACGGCGTCGAAAACTCGTCAATCAGATAATACCGGAACAGGGACGTCACCGACTGATGAATAAAGAAATCCAGATGCTCTGCAAACGTCGACAACAGGGCTGAAAAATTCTTTGGTTTGGCACTTCTGGGCGCCACTTTTGACCCGATTAATAATTCCGGGTTATCAGAAAGTAATGCCCCCTGATTGAGCGCACATTCCATCGGAGTTAATGCGCAGAACATAGCGAAGGTCCAGTCACTGCAACCATTTAAGATCGGCTCCCAGCACCCGTCCACACAGTAATCATTGGCCAGCGCATCTATTTTTTTCTGATAGAACCGGCTGATCATCTCATGTGGATTATGACCTAATACTTTCTCTAAACCATCAAGCGCTTTTTCCCGGAGCGGACCTTTCAGTGCTGCGGGTGCCCCGGCAGCGTGGTCAACATCCTCAATGAGGCTTTCCAGCACATGGAAAAGATGATTCTGCTCCGCTACGGTTAAGTTTCTGACACTGCGCTCCGCCAGCCGGATCAGGTAATCCTGTGTCACTTTCAGCCCGTTTTCCAGCGTGCGTTTCATCGCCGGAATCATGACTTCATCATTAATGATGGCCGGGTTGTTCCGGGTCGCATCCCAAACGGAGGCTATCGCCTCTTCCAGCCCTTCCGGTGTATGGCGGCCAACCCGGATATAAAGCCCCGGTGTGGACAAATTCACCTGAGCATAAGCTTTGAGAATCAGATACGTACAGTCATTGGTCGCATCACTGCCATCAGGTTTGACCCCGCCGATAATGATGTTTTGCAGGAAGTTATTAATCCCGGCCTTCTGATCAATCAGATAAGGATTAATGCCCAGCACGGTGTTGTTATCCACATGATCCTGCTTATTAATATTGGCCGGGGTCAGGTCAAGGTTCAGACGCCAGGCCGCTTTGATCATAAAACATTCAAAGATTTCCAGACAGCGGGGATACTGGTCTTTTCCGGCTTTGATTAAAAACGGATTGAGCACCTGATCCAGCCGGCCAAGAGAGATAAAGTTCATCCCGGTATGCAGCGCCAGATGGAAGAACCAGATACTTTGCATCGCTTCATGAAAAGTGTCTGCTTTCTGGCCGGGCACCTTACGGGCAATGCGGGCCATTTCAACCAGCTCGGCTTTTCTCTGTACAGAAATATCCGGACGGGAAGCCTCTTGCTCCGCAATCACCGCAAAGCGTCCGGCATAATCAATCACCGCCTGACAGGCAATTCTGACTGACTTATAAAAATCTTTCTGCTGGCCAAGTTCCGCATCCTTACGATGATATTTGTCCAGCAAAACCGCAACCTCATCCATCATACCGGAGACTGACTGAGATTCAGGCACAGACGATTCTTTCAACGCCGCACGCCTGTCCTGACTCTGCGTTATTTCTGTCTGTACCTCGCGGATATGCGCATCACACGCTTCAATCACGGCTTTCAGGCCCTTGTTAACCAGATCTTCATAGTTAATCGTGTTATGACCAAATAAAGACAGCGATCCGCGATTGGTGGCTGAACCCGCTTTTTGCTCCGCTTCAGTCAGATAGGACGGGAAAACTTTTCCCAGACCATTCGACCCCATAGTCATATTTCCCAACAGTAATTCACCGTCGTGGATCCGGTCCGTGTAGCGGTGTTGGGCTAACGTTTCATCGGTCAGTGCATGCATCATCGCATCGATCGCTTTTGCACGGCGAAGAATCACACTGTCGTTTGCATATTTGCCCACAATGTCGAATTTCTGGTCCAGTTCCTGTTGGTCAAACCACTCTCCAGAGCGATCCGTTAACGCCAGATCAATCAAGGTTTGATGCAGGTTTTTTATCCGCTCTGAGGCTTCTTCCTGCGCCAGCCCCTGCTGCTTCCATACCGAACTAAAAAGCACGCGGTCCTGTTTCTGCTGCTGTTTCTCTTTGATGCTATATTCGTCTGACATTGTTCTTCTCCTTGCCATCTGTTTGTTGTCTGTACAAAGCAGATATGACGTTGATGAAAACGGTGCTTGCCGGGTGAAATCAGCAGGTGGAGATATCTGCGATTTCTATCTGATGATGCTGAAAAAAGTCCCGGATTTTTTGCTCACTTTGACGACACTGTTCCGCATCCGGCAGGGGCATTTTTTCCCGGATACCGGAAGCCTGATAATAATGACTGGTGTGGACATTCCACGGGCTGAGAAATATCCGCTCACTTTGATATTGAGTTAACAACCCCAGACATTTGTTCAGATACCAGTCGGTGTCCGTGTGACCGGGCACCACAGGTATCCGGTACAGAATGTCAGTGTGATATTTCGCAATTTCAGCCATCGAACGCTCAATCAGCCGGGTATGGTCTTTGTGCGGATAGTTGGTAGTAAACCGCATACCGTACAGCCAGCAATCCACCAGCTCATCCAGATCCCGGTATAACTTCGCCGGTAGTAAACCTGAAGTTTCGATGGCGGTATGAATCCCGGCAGCTTTACACAAAGACAATAACTGAATCGCCGCTTTTTTCTGCAATAAAGCTTCTCCGCCACTCAGGGTGATACCGCCAAATCGTTTGATCATATTCAGATGCGGAGAAATATTCTGAAACAGCAAGCCAACCGGCATTTGGGTTGTTGGCAGAGATAAAGTACTGACAGACTGATAGGCTGAAGATTGGGGGCAAGCCTCAATACACTGGCCGCACTGAATGCAATTCTCCCGGTTTAACACATGCCTGTTCTCCTGAAACTTGTGCACATAACCGGGACAGACCGCTTCGCACCGGCGGCATGACGTGCAGCGCTGCTCAAAAAACAACACCGGCGATGACGCTGGCCGCGCATGGGGAGAATGGCACCAGACACAGTCGGCATGACATCCCTGCATAAACACCACCACCCGAACACCAGGACCGTCGTATACCGACTGAAAAGAAAGATCAAAGTAAGAAATGATTTCATCACTCTCATGGCGGAGGGTTGCCAGAATCACCTCATCACGGGTGCTGGTTTTATCTGGTGACAGCAGCCCGGCTCCGGAATAGTTATCGGTTTCTTCGGCCAGACACTCCTCTGAGCAGACACCCTGAGAAAATTCACGACGCTTGTTTTCAATATCGCTCACCGGAAGCGCCACATCAGTTTGGGACAAACGGCACATACATTCCACAAATATGCAATTGATAGATATTAACAAGTGTAATGAGTCTTTTCAGATCGTGTTGATTATTCCTCCACAATGGAGAGAATTTGTGAGGACAGGCGATAATTTATCAGAAATTTATCAGGACAGGCACGCCTGACTTGTTTTACTGCTTCCATATTTCCGGATTTTAATCTCCCCGGAGTCAACCATGATGAATTTTCCGTCATGCAGACTGTCTCTATATCCGAACCACCTGAAGATGGTTTGAGTACAGTCTCATTCAGTTGAAATTATGAGGAAATACCGATGACCGAACATATCACTGACTACGACGCCCTGTCCGCAGAAATGTATGATATTTTGAGCGAAGCGCACTGGCAGCAAAGGCAACCATCATTTACAGAGACCCTCCGGCAGATGAACGCCCCGAGCGGAAACTGGCTGAATATCGGGACCGGAACCGGACTGGAACTGAGCATGATAGCCAAAACCATACCAGACATTCATCTGTTTGCCATCGAACCTTCTGCAGCAATGCGGGTCGGGCTGATGACCCGGCTAATGATGCAACCAGAAATTCAGCACAGAGTCACCGTTATTGCCGATAGCTTTCAGGATGCTGATCTTCCCTCTTCATTCTCAGCTGCGACGGTCTGCGGTTGCATCGGATTTTTTGATGAAACGGACAGAGCTGCGCTCTGGCAGCGACTTGCCCGCAATATTTGTCATGACGGCGCCATTCTGGTTGATACCATGATGGTCGATCATCCTCAGCGGGTAGAAACCATGAAAGTTGGCAGCAAACAGATTGGTCAGCAGACTTATGAAGTCTATTTGCAGGGTGAACCGGGCAGTCAAACGATGATGCACTGGACAATGACGTATAAAGTCATCCGCAATCATCAGGTTCAGCGCGAGTTTAAAATTGAGAGAGACTGGCGCGCCTTTGGCATCGGACAGGTCATCGATGAAGCCGCACGGGAAGGCTTCTCCGGGGAGATCATTCCTTCAAGCCCGGTGCCAACAGCAATTCTTCGCTATTCGTCCTGAAAGCCTGGAAAAATCTTTGGTTGCTTCTGGTTCTTCGCCGCTTCTGGTTTTTAGCCAGATCTGGTCTTTCAGGTCGAGATTGCTCTTCGGGAAACCAAAGTCTTCGGGAAACCAAAGGATACCGGGTATTCAATCCATTGAGTATAGGTATAGAATAGGCTGATGTCGCCTATGGAGCCCTGCTTATGTATCTGCGCTATCTCCAATATTTTATTACTGTGGCTGAATACCGGAATTTTTCCAGAGCCGCACAACAGCTCAACACCGTTCAGCCTTCAATCAGCCGTCAAATTAAACGGCTGGAAAGTATCGTCGGCACCCGGTTGCTGAACCGCTCGCCGCATGAGCTGGCACTGACACCTGCGGGGGAAGTGTTTCTGATCCATGCAAAAATTATCCTTGAAGAATTTGAACGTGCCAAATCACTGGCATTAAAAGCGGCCTCAATCACAGAGAATGAACTGAGCGCCGGGCTGGTCTTTGGTTCTGAGCCACCTTTTTTCGATAAAGTGCTCAAACCAGCCAAAGCCAGATACCCGGACTTAACCATCAGTCTGACATCCGGTAAAGAGTGCGAATTAGTCAAAGGGGTAAAAGATGGCAGCTTAGATGCCGGGTTTCTGATCGGCCCGGTTGAAGACCCGGATCTGGATACTTATCCGGTCAGCCGGCAACGGATTATGGTTGCTATTTCAAAACACACACCACTGGCCGACAAATCCAGTCTGCGCCTTTGTGATCTGGCGGGTTTTCCGCTCTGCCTGCCGAAAAAAACTGACTCCCCTTTTTATCAGGCAGCCATCAGACAATTACTGGACCAGTCAGAGACTGAGCTCATGACCGCCGCTATCTGCTGTGATAATGTCATGTCAGCCATCCAGTCTGTATCCATCGGTGGCGGCTGCTGTTTCATCTCTGATTTTCAATCTGAACTGGTACCCGGACATGTCGTCATCAAACCACTGGAACCGGATATGAATTGTGAGCTGGTCTTGATCACATCCCGTCATCATCCTTCACCAGCAACACAAAAACTGACCCGTATTTTTACCGCCAAAAACGGCTAACCGGACAGCATCGGTGAGCTTTTTATCGTCCTGTCGCCGGGATGATAGCGATACTCATGCAATGGCAACTGTTCAAAACTCACTGACATCTCACCGGACCGGTGCTGCAACACCACCCATTGACAAAAGGCCTGATCGTCCCGGTCCGGATAATCTTCACGGATAAACCAGCCCCGGCTCTCTTTTCTTGCCAGTGCCGCCCGGAAAAACATTTCAGAACACAGCACCATACTGGTCACTTCATTCGCTGCTGACAAATAATGTGCGTCTTCAACCTTCATCTCCGGTAGTTTTTCTTTCAGCGCCAGCACTTCAGCTAACGCACGATTCATCCGGCTTTCATGTTTCCATGCGGATAAATCAATCGCACTCATGATATGTTGCAGTGGTTTTAAAATCTCATCCACCGTAATGCCGTCTGTCCTTACAAGCGGCGCCATAAAGCGGGCTTTCAATGCACTGGCCTGATTGTAATCAACCGCACAGTGCCGGGAAGTGGCAGCAGCAAAATCAGCCGCTGATTCACCGGCCCGCAGTCCCATAAACCACGACCACATCAGCCCCGTGCCACGGTTACGCCCCGGTGGGGATGGGACTGCACCTGTCGCTGCATTACCGCAGGCACAAATATCACCGGCAGCGTACAAGCCTTTCATGCTGGTTGCCATATCCCGGCCTACATACACCGGACTACACTCACCGATAAATCCCGGTACAATTTCTTTCATCACTTGATTGTCCCGGTAACCCTGTATTTTTTTCTGATACAGCCCATGCCAGAACTTATGCGCAACCGGCCGATACCAACCGGGATCGGCCTGCCCGACCTCCGGTGCCAGATTCCGCCCGGCCGGAGAAACCACAAATCCATTTTCACGACTGTTCTGATAAATCGGGCCATTGCCTTTTTTGACTTCCCAATGCATTAACAAAGCATGATTGCCGCCCAGATCGATACCGCCCAGAGTACCGAGATTCGGATTGTCTTTGAGAAACGGACGGGCAAATTCAGAGATGCTCTCGCCTCTGGCGTTATATAAGGCATCCTCAGCACCATATGCCATATGTCCATGGTCAACACTGGTCATGCCAACGAATGAGCCAAACTCGGCATTGCGCATTTTCGCTCCGGCCCGGTAAGCCGCAGCAATACCATCTCCCCGGCCACTGGCCCACATCCGCATAATCCGCCAGTTTTGATTACCATTCGCCAAAATGACCGCTTTAGCCCTGATAAGAATCGTTTCACCGGTCAACAGGCTAAATCCTATCGCCCCCACCACCCGGTTCCCGTTGGTCAGCAGATCGACAATTGAGACTTTTTCCAGAAATTTCACGCCCGCAGCTTTGGCCCTTCTGGCCAGACGCTGCATAAAATCGAGATCGACCGTCATCACTTTCCACGGAATCACCGGATGCCCGCTGAACGGTTTTTTCTGACCGTAGAACTGTACACCGTACGTCATCATCCGGTTGATCACCTGTCGGGTCGCATTGGCATAATCCCGCAACAAGTGCTGCTCACTGAGATAATCGCCCAGATTGCGCACCTGATATTCAACATAAGCTTCTTCCCCGCCTTCAGGGATAAAGGCGCAGTGACCACCGCCTTTATTCGCTTTGCCACCAAAGCCGGGACAGGCTTTATCAGCCGCCAGCACCGCCAGCCGGGGATGCGCATCTTTTGCTGCCAGCGCAGCCGCCAGCCCCGCTGAGCCGTACCCCACCACCAGGATATCCGTTTGATACATGTTGTCATCTGAAGCGATTGTCTTCATCACTGCACCGCCTTTGTGACAACACCAGACTGAGTCAGATAGCGCGACTGATAAATATCCGGCCAGTCACGATCAAAAGACGGAACCACCTCAATGGCCTGTGGAAAGCAGTTAATTTCACACAACCCACATTCGACGCAATCTTCCGGGTATGCGATCAAAGGACAGTCGTTTTCCTCATCCCAGCGAATGACATCGACCCAACAAGCCCGGTAGCAAGACTTGCATCCGGTACACCGTACTTTATCAATTTTTATGACATTCACTCTGCTTACTCCCTGATGCTTCCGCTGTGTCAGACGGCTTATCCGCCCGCACTCAATGGCGGCCTGTGGATGAAGGTATTGATGAAATTAAGCGCTAATCACTTTTTTGGGAAATACTTTATATCACCGGTGCAATACCTGAGAGGTATTGTCCCCCGACAGGATCAGCAACCACCCCAGGCAATTAACAGAAATATCAATGTAACCTAAGTGTGTTAATCTCTTTCGCCGAAAGCTCAACCTGAGTGCCATACTCAATTTTCTCATTGATTTTTAAATAAAAAGTAATTACTTATGAAAAAAATATACACTTTATGTGGTCTGGCGTTCCTGTCCGGACTCACCAGCCAGCCATCTTTTGCCGCAAATTCAGAGCAACTTTGTCAGCCCAAAGCTTATGAAATGGCACTACGTTATCAACAACGTTCCGCTGAAATCAAAGCGCTTCAGCGCCAGACTTATCAGCTGGCACAACTTCGTTTCGGGCAGCTCGTTCAAGAAAATCAATCACAGAAAAAGCCGCTGGCAGTTGTCTTCGATCTGGATGAAACCGTGCTGGATAATACACCGATGATGGTTCGTGACATGAACAACTGTCTGGACTACACCACTTGGGATCACTGGAAAGACTGGGAAAGACAGGGCCACCCGACATTAATTCCCGGCGCAAAACAGTTCCTTGATACAGTTGACCAGAAAAAAATCAGCATTTATTACGTGTCTAACCGATATGATGAAACCAAAGCTTCAACAATCAAGACATTAAAAGCACTCGGACTGCCACAGGTCAGCCCCCAAACCGTGTTACTCTACAAAGATTCCAAAGAAGCACGCCGTCAGCACATTCGCCAGACACACCACATCATCATGTTGCTTGGGGATTCACTGCCTGATTTTGCTCCACAGTATAAGAACAAAAAACCGGTCGGATATAACCAGAAACTGGTTGAAAAAGATGCCGCTCACTTTGGCTATGACTGGATTGTCTTCCCGAACGCCGCTTATGGTTCATGGACAAAAGCATCGCTGAACAGCTGGAAGTAATCTTTCAGGTGACGGCTTCATCCCGAACAGTCATTCAGGGATAATAACCTGTGTCACGGCAAAACAGAGTCTGATGATTTGGGGTGAGGATTTTTGCAGTGGCGGTATCAACCGCCACTGCCATCTGAGAGTACGGCACTCATAATTTTTGCTTTTGTCTGAATTTTGCCACTTTATGCCGGTTCCCGCAGAGCTTCATGCTGCACCACCTTCTCCTGTGGGATTTGGTTTTATCGAAAAACCAAAGAATACAGTCACTGTGCTCACATTGTTTTACCTTGCTGAAATCAACTTCCGCGACCAAATGTGCTGCCGCTTCAGAAATGGGAGCCAGTATTTGTTTTGGCGACTGACGGCCATAGTGTTTTATCAGTGACCAGTCACCAGAATCCTGTTCAACCAACCCCGTCCAGCTGATACCTTCAAGTAAAAACGTTTGCAACGCTGATACATCATTCAGGCAATCATTTTTTTTCTCAGTGACCAGCTTGCCAATCACCTGCCGCAATTGTCTGGCTTCCTGAAGTAAAACGCCGGGTTCGTCACAGGGTGTCCCTGTATCATCCTCATTGATACCTTGCTGTCTCAACCAGGCAAGCACATCTTCATCCGTATGAAAGTAATCAATCAAACTGCCATCAATCATCGCTTTCGTATTCAGAAAGTTAAGAGCTAAATGGTCACCTGACATCAGAACTTCAACCGGGAAACGGGGGGAATCAGTCATAACGGTCTCACTCATCATAGAAGGCGAAAAATTGTAACCTTTAAAAATAACTTTGACAAGTTACAAGCACACTGCTAGTTTGTAACCTTTAAAAATACAAATAAAAGGTTACACATGACAATCAATCAACATTACCCGGTCAGGCATCAATTTGTTTCCGTTGAAAATACAGATGTTTTTTACAGGGAAGCAGGCCCTGCTGACGCGCCGGTTATCCTGTTGCTGCACGGATTCCCCAGTGCCAGCCACATGTTTCGTGATTTAATCCCGTTACTTGCAGATCGCTACCGGTTAATCGCTCCGGATTTGCCCGGCTTTGGTCAAACAAAAGCACCATCGCGCACAGTGTTCAGCTACACTTTTGACAATCTGGCGAATGTGCTTGAGAAACTGACTCAAAAGCTGGCACTGGATAGCTACGCACTTTATATCTTTGATTACGGTGCCCCGGTCGGGCTCAGGCTGGCGATGCGTCATCCTGAAAAAGTAACGGCTATCATCTCTCAAAATGGCAATGCATACCTTGATGGTTTCAGTGAGGATGGCTGGACTCCATGGCAGGCTTACTGGGTTGATGAAAGTGAAGAGAACCGGGAAGCCTGCCGGGAAACACTGGCTCCGGAAGTGATTCGCGACTGGCAATACGGAACAGGCGTCAATCCTGCTCAGTTATCACCAGACGGCTATGAACTCGATATTGCTTATATGTCCCGGCCTGAAGCGGAAGACATCCAGCTCGACTTAATTCTGGATTATCGCAGCAACGTGCAGCGCTATCCGGAATTCCAGGCATACTTCCGCACTCAACAGCCTCCTCTTCTGGCGACCTGGGGAAAATTTGACCCGGCATTTATTCCCGCCGGAGCAAAAGCCTATCAACGGGATCTGCCAAACGCAGAAATTCATCTGCTGGAAACAGGCCACTTCGCGCTGGAAACACATTGTGGTGAAATTGCCGCACTCATGCGGGATTTCCTGACAAGAGTTTTGGATTAAGCGTTACGTCTTCGTTTTTTCTCCGGCAGGAACAGGCGTTTCTCCCGACGTCTGTCCCTGCAAATTTTATTTCACTAACTGAGTGAGGTTTCGAAGAGACAGGAGAGACAGGTGCCTGTCCCCATAAAATTCTGAAGACAGTTTATTCAAAGAAATAATGCACATAAAAAATAAATGACAGCCCTCGCACTCTTCAAAACCAGAGAAATCCAATACCCTGCGGATAAAAACCCCGGATGGGTTTTTAAGGATTTTTGAGCAGGACGCGAATAAATCCGTTCCGCATTACCCCACAAAAGTCTGACCCAAAAGGAGTTTTGGTGACTTTTCCTCCGTGAAAAGTCACTGGGGCGCAAGCAAAACAGCTGCTTGGAGCAACAAAACAAACCAGCGCACCAAACCACCACCACAGCCAAAATCTTCCAGGGACAGGCGCCTGTCCCCATAAAATTGCCATAAATTTCTGACGACAATTTATTCAAAGGAATAATGCACATAAAAAATAAAGGACAGCCCTCACACTCTTCAAAGCCAGAGAAATCCAATACCCTGCGGATAAAAACCCCGGATGGGTTTTTAAGGATTTTTGAGCAGGACGCGAATAAATCCGTTCCGCATTACCCCACAATAGTCTGACCCAAAAGGAGTTTTGGTGACTTTTCCTCCGTGAAAAGTCACTGGGGCGCAAGCAAAGCAGCCGCTTGGTTCAACAAAACAAACCAGCGCACCAAACCCCCACACAGCCAAAATCTTCCCGGCTAAAAAGGGACTGACTTGGTGTCTGTTTCCACAAGACCAGGTCAAGTTCAAAACATCCGATGCCTGTCCCCACAAAATGCCAGACGGGGCATCACCCTCAGCCCCGTCTGCTGAAGCTAAGCCTCCAGCCTGGTCTTCAGTGTTTTCAACTCCTGCGCCAGAATCTCCGACTGTGCCGACAATGCACCTTCCAGTGCTTCCAGCGGTACCGGTGGTGGGGTCAGGGTAAAGCTGTAAGCACAGGTTTCACCGGTCAGCGCCACCAGCCGGGAATAAGCCGTGCCCACACTGTCATCCGGAAAATACATCTTCCAGTCAACCGTACCGGCATCCGGATCGGCGATTACTTCCAGAAAAATCTCCACTTCACCCTCTGGCGTTGCCAATGTGGCATGGCCATCGCTGTCAGTGCGGGCAAAAGCATTGGTCCATTCCGGCAGTGTTAGCGGGTCCGCAATATAACTAAATGCCTGCGCAAAGGGGACATTCAGACCAATATGTTTCACGTCATAAAGCATGATTATTCTCCTGTTATTGATTCAGCAATGCCTGTAGTTCCGGGTTTACTTCCGGTTTCGTCAGGTGATTACTGTAGTTGGACAGGGTTTTGATCGCGGCAATCAAAATAATTTCGAACACATGTTTTTGTTCAAATCCGGCAGCAAAAAATGCATCTAAGTCCTGCGCATCAAGCCAGCCTCGCTTTTCAATCAGTTGCCGTGAGAACTGAACCAACGCCCGATCTTTCTCATCGGTCACGGTTTCGCCATTCACAATTTCGCTGGCGGTTTGCGGCGACATGCCTTTCATTTTGCCAATGGCATGATGAGCGACGGTACAAAAATCGCAACCATTGGCCTGACTGATCGCCAGCAGCGCCGTTTGGGACTGAGCCGGTGTCAGCGATAAGCTTTCAAGCAGTTTGGTTAAACTCAGATAGGCCTGAACCGTCACCGGAGATTCGGCCATATAAGCGAACAGATTCGGGACAAAGCCATAGTTGTTCTGCACCTGCGTCAGAATTGCTTTCCCTGCCTCAGATGAATCGGTTGGGGTATGAAATTTAAAATCGGTCATCATGTACTCCTGAACTCTTACTATAAAAAAGACAGGTACACTTTATAACCCGTAGCTTGTATGATGAATGCTTAATCGTGCCAATTATCTGCTCAATCGTACATATGGAAGCTTTCTCAGAACTTATCCAACAATTTCAGTTTCATACCGAGGTGTATCACAATGCCCGCTTGTGCGGAAACTGGAAACTTGAACAGACACAAACCGGAAAAACCTGTTTTCATCTGGTCACCGGCGGTCAGTGCCACTTATCCATTCCGGACTACGGTGACACTGTGCTCGGCTATGGTGATCTGATCCTGTTCCCCAAAGAACTGCATCATGCCATGGCGTCATCTGCATCATCCCGGCCAGACACCATGACAGATACAGACCTGCTGTGTGCCAAAGTAGACTTCGGCCACGCGGGTGTTGATATGCTGCTGAAATCGCTGCCGGAGGTGCTGATTCTGAAAAATGAACAAACCGGTATCTGGCTTGAGCCCTTGCTGAAGCTGATCGTGACGGAGAATGCCACACACCGGAGCGGCACCAGTGCAATTCTTGACCGGCTTTCGGAGCTGATATTTATCTATGCACTGCGACATTTTCTTGAACACCATCCGGCCCGGACATCTTTGCTGGCACTGTATGCCGATGCCCGTCTGTCTGCGGCGATGAATGCGATGCATACCAACCCGGAACAACCCTGGACCATTGAACAACTGGCACGGATCAGTGCGATGTCCCGGACCAGCTTTGCCAGTCACTTCAAGGCGACCAGCGGCTGGACCGTGATGCAATATCTGACCTGGTGGCGAATGCAGATGGCCCTGGGGCTGTTGAAAAAGGGCCAAAGTGTCAGCGCTGTCTCTTATCGGGTCGGCTATCAGTCAGAATCGGCATTTTCACGGGTATTTATGAAACATTTTGGTTTTAATCCGGGCAAAACGAATCAGCAGTGATCATCAGGGACAGCCGCTCATGCCTGTCCCGACAAATATCAACGATGAATGAGCCCCGATAGTGATGTCCGATGTGATGTCTGTCCTCTCAAGTATCATATAATTGTGCCTGTCCCCATAAACGTGTCGATAGTTATGTCTGTCCCCACAAAACATGTCTGTCCCCACAAAACATAAATGGTGTCTGTCCCCATAAACGCCTCCCCATAAAAGATAAGCGTCAGCCCTCCGGAAACAAACTCGATCAATATGACCGGGGTCGTTATAATCCCCGGCTACGATTCAAAATACAGGGTGGAAGGTTTGGGGTTTCAAAAAAAGCAATTTGAATTACTGGCACCGGGCGGAGATTTGGATTCAATTAAAGCTGCTATTGCTGCAGGTGCCGATGCGGTTTACTGTGGACTGGACCGGTTTAATGCCCGAAACCGGGCGGCCAACATTACTTTTGATGTTCTGGATGGCGTATTAAAGCTGGCTCACCAGCATGATTGCAAAATATTTTTAACCCTGAATATTGTCGTGCTGGAAAATGAAATCCCGGCCATCATCCGGCTGTTGAAACAACTGACCGAAACAGCCATCGATGGTGTGATTGTGCAGGATCTGGGGCTGGCTTACCTGATCAAGCATCACTTCCCGCAATCAGAGATGCACGCTTCAACCCAGATGAACACCCATAATGAAGGTCAGATACTGTTATTGAGCCGGTTGGGTGCCGGTCGGGTCAACTTGTCACGGGAACTGAACCTGGAAGAAATCACCCAGTTGGCCCAATTTGGCCGCCGGCACAACGTCCTGACGGAAGTCTTCGTCCACGGCTCCTATTGCATTGGATTTTCCGGGGTATGTTATTTCAGCTCGGTGCGCAATGGCGCTTCGGGTAACCGCGGACGATGCAGTCAGCCCTGCAGGGATCAGTATCAAACGACCGATGCCGGGAAAAACTATCCGCTGAACCTGAAAGACAACGCCGCATTTTCTGATATAGAAGCGCTGGCAAACGCCGGGGTGTATTCACTCAAAGTAGAAGGCCGGATCAAAAAACCGCATTACGTTTATACCGTGGTGGATAACTGGCGTCAGCAGATTGACCACTTCTGCTCCACCGGCGAAATGCTGACGGATATGACCGAACTCTATTCCGTCTTTAACCGTGATTTTTCCAATGGCTATTTGCGCGGCGACATTCACCGAAATATGTATATTGATAATCCGCGCAACCACGCTGCGACACATTTTACTGAAGTATATCAATGTCATACACCTGAAGAAGCCCGACAGGTAAAACAGTCTTTATATGACAAGACCACCCGTATCATGAACCATGTGGAAAAGATCACACAAGCCATGCCGGTTGAGGTCAGCACCGGCCGAAGCCTGAAAAACAATGGCCGGGCGATTGATATTCCGCTCCCGCAAGCATCACCTGAATCATCCGCCAATGGTTGTCCCAAACTGTCTGTTCTGATCGCTGAGCACAAGGATCTCAACCTGTTGAATGATTACCCGGAAGCCGGTTTTTTCTGGCAAATCCCGGATGCCCTGAGTTATCAGATGGATGAGATGGTCGCATTGTTTCAGCATCATCCGGCGCTGAGTCCATTTTTCCCGGCCATTATGATCGGAGAGCACTATCAGGCAGCACAGGAACTCTTGACGCAAACCCGACCTCCCATGCTGATCACCAATAATCTCGGCATTGCAGAACTGGCCAATACACTGAATATACCCTGGGTTGCCGGGCCACAACTCAATATCACCAATTCGCTTGCTGTAAAATGCCTCGCTGATGAACTCAGCAGCAGCGGCGCATTTATTTCCGGTGAACTTAATGCGCTGCAAATGAGAAAAATCGTGAGACCGGAACAATTCCGGCTGTTTTACAGCCTGTATCATCCGGTTGAGCTGCTCATCAGCCGTCAGTGCCTGTTCATTCAAAGCATCGGCTGCCGGAAGCAACGCATGAACACCGGATGCATGAAACGATGTGAAAAAACGGCTTCAATTATTAACCTGAAAGACACCCCCTTTGTCATCAATAAACAGAGAGGCAGCCATAATCGTTTATACAGTGAGGTGAATTTCTTCAATCCCTCGCTGCTTCATGATTTGCCGGCTTTATATACGGATATCATGATTGATCTGCGCCATATCCCGACCCAAACCCGGATACATGTGGAAAAACCAGCGTTGGTTGGTCTGTTTTTGCAAATGATTCAGGGAAATGATGATGCGATGCGTGAGCTGACTGCATCGGTGATGAATACGACCGATCGGCAATACCGGAAAGGATTATAAACACCCGGTATACCCGCATGAATCCCGATACTGTCCGGTCGTCATAAACCGACACCGGCTGCAAACCAGAAATGGTTTGCAGCCGGGCTGAATCAACGTTTGGTTATCAGGCGCCCGGATGTAATCCAAGCCATCCCGGAGACGGATCACCAGTCACTTCACCAAAATAGAGCGAGAAGGTTTGCCGCCAAAGCTCGACTTCCATCCGGTTTCTCATAAATTCAGGAAACTGCGGGAAGTTCGCATTCGGATATTCCCAGATATGCTTCAAACCGCCACGGGGTGAGATATCCTGACGGATAGTCCATCCGGAGAAAGTGAAACTCTGCACTTCATCAGAAATCACCCAGTTCATGTATAGCTTCGCCGCTTCAGGGTGGCTGGCATCTTTCATGATCCCTGCCCGTTGGCCCCATGCCATAAACGGTTCACTTTCCGGCAGCACCCATTGAGTGGTACTTCCTTCCGCCGTTACAGCAGAGCCACCCACACCCAGTGCGATCGGTTTTTCTTTATTTGCCAAAGCTTCAGAGGCAGAGTTCGTACCGCGTTTGAACTGGAGATCCTGCTCGGCCAGCGCTGCCAGCCAGTCCCAGCCATATGCTTCGGTATACATTTTGAATAAGAATTCAACAGCATCATCATCATTCGGATAAGAAGAGGCAATTTGTCCCTTCCATTCACTATTGATCAAATCCTTCGGGCTCATCGGTGCATTGTCACCCAGAACTTCCAGATCAACGGCAAAACTGAACGGAATAATACCAACAGCACACCAGGCACCATCGCGATCACGCAGGCCGGGATAGACATTTTCAAAGTCCAGCGGCTTGTAATTCAGCAACCGGTTATCGCACTTCCAGCGTTCAAAATCCTGTAATGTTTGCAACTGAACCACATCCGGAACCAGCGTATTGGTCTCTAGCTGATTGTCCACCCGGACATCATGGTATTTACTGTAATCCACCACAATTTCCAGCTCAATTTCCGGGAAACGGGCCTGAAAAGCCTGCCGGACCGGATCCTGCTGGCTGTCGATGTCTCCACCGGCATAGATCACCAGTTTGCCACCTTCAGCAATCGCTGCCTGATAGATTTCATCCAGCGTCCGGCTTTCCTGTTCAAAATCCTGACTGACAAAATTATTTGAGTTATAAGAATGATGATGCCCGCCAAATGCATTCGCACCAAATGCACTTGAAGCACCAAATGCGACCGATGCACTGGCAGAAGACAGTAAAAACTGCCGGCGGCTGGGCTTAAATGCTGACTTACCTTTTTTCATGTTGACCTCATTGTTATTATCACTGGTGTTGTACTGCAAAGCGCAAATATCAACAGTTCCAGGTTAATATTTGCTCGTATTCTGTCTTACCGGCATGATTTGAAATGCGTATTATTCAGGCCATTGATTTTTCTTTACAAATATGTAAATGGAATTAATTGAATTGTTCAACCGAAATAATTGACGCTATTCATCGAAATAACTGACTAAGTTATATACAGTGATTTTTATGACAGAATGTTTGTTCCGGGCAGGAAAGAATTACGGCTGAAACCGTGACAGCGCAGGGAATGAATACAGGAACAGGCAATCCGTATGCATAAAGCAGCAAGACAAAAAACAGGATGTGCCTGTCCCTGTAAATAATGAGTCAGGATTTATCTGGCATCACTGAAGTGATGTTGATAACTCCTCATGTTGTAATACTGACAGGAACTATTCCTTATCAGAATCAATCTTTGATAAAGTCACCGGAATAACACAAGACAACATTTGCCCTTCCCAGATCACCGGCGGCTTTTTATTATCTGAAGTCACATGATTAACACCGAATTTTTTCAGGTCATCAAGTGTATATGTCCACCCTTGTAATTCTTTTCTCTGGTGTGCTTTGATACACCCATCCGTTGTCTGAAGAAGTGAAAAATCATCCAGCTGACCATAATCAGTAATTCTTTGGTTTACCCCGATATCCCTGAAAAATACTTTCTCCATATCAATCGAATGTTGGAAATACGGAATATCGGCCAGAGACAGAGCTTCTCCCCTGAGTGTTGCACCACCATGCCAGTAGACAATTGCATTTTTGTTGATGTGAACGGATTGAGCAGCAGTCAGCAGGTAATTTGCACAAGATGACATGCAAAACCGATCTATTGTCAGGTCAATATGATTGTCAAATACCCATCTGCCTAATTTCATTGCGGACTGAACTTCTCCCCCCGTGCTGTTGACTGTCATTTTGTGCACTGGCTCCTGATAATCTTTAACCGCTGCGAATATCTGACGGACAGATAACTCAGTAATTTCCCCCCTGAAATAGAGACGGCCATGATCAAGATGAATATATGTCTCTTCGGTATCGGTATCAGTCCCACTATTTAAACTACAAGCCTGTAACAGAACCAAACAAACCCAAAATACGAATAACCACCGCTTTATTTTCACTTTATAAAACCTATGAATATTTTGTAGTGGGCTATATTACGTATTATGGACAGAATGTTCCATCATCTTTCTTAATTCATTCGCCTTGTTTATTTTTCTTTCATTTAACATTAATTATATAAATAATAAAATCATTTACAAAGAAATAATATGACGACTCATCATAAAAAATTAATATTTAATCAGATAAGTATCATTGTAAGTAAGTGTAAATTAATGTAATTTATTTCTAATCATAAATACTTAATAAAATATTACTACAAAAGGTTTAACCATATTAAAACCATCGAGAAAGCGCTGTGTTGTAAACAATAATAACCAACAGATATGGTGAAACCATGACTTCAGTTATTAACAGAAGTCCTTCATTTTTTCATTCAGATTAACCAGGATGCCCCCTTGAACTTCAAAAATATCTTACGCGCTTTTATCAACCTCTTTACACTGGGATTCGCTGATGCGATTCAATCGAAACCTGTTGCCCTGTTATGGTGTATTCCACCACTTTTTTTTACAGTCAGTAGTCTTAATAATGATTTCTTATCACCAGCTATTTTCGAAATGAAGTACTGGCTGTTTTTTGTTCTTTTTATTGCGCTTCTTGGTTCATCATTTTTCTCTCATTATTCAAAGAAAATAAGCTATCTTATCCTGGTTCCATTGCTGATAGCATCTTATGTCAGTGCTTACTATGTTCCCAAAAAATTAGGTATAACCTTAGGAATAGGAACGAGTATGCTCCCTACAATAAAATCGGGAGAATTTGTAATCTACAAGGATATTGATGCTCAAGAACCAATCGACCGGGGAGATATCATCCTATTCAAACTGAAAAGTAAAAATATCGAAGTAGAAAAAAGGGTATTTGCGCTTGGTGGTAGCACCGTCTATGCCAAAGATAAACAATATTGTATTGCAGTTAAAAATATATGTATCAAAGATAACTTGTTATCAGATGACTATATCCGTATTTTTAACATCCCCAAAAATACTTTTTTTGTATTAGGAGATAATATTCCCCTCTCTTCGGACTCCAGACACTGGAAAAATCCTTATGTGAAGCGACAGGATATCTACGGTAAATATATAGGCAAATCATATATTCTGAATCGATTCATGCATTATTTCTTTGATTAAGAATTATAAAATTAACTGTGCATTAACCAGTTGGGTTGGTTAAAATTTTTACAGTGATAAAAAACAGCCAAAGTTAAATCTGGCTGTTTTCTTTACTCTCAATAAAGCCTCACTGACATCACAGGTCAATATTTACACCTGCATAATAACCGGATGCATCGGCATCCAGTGTTGTGGGCAGGTCATCAAAACTTTTTAAATTAAATGACTGCGTCCGGTAGCCGACCTGTAACTCGAGATCGAAAATCCCCATACCAATCGAATATTGAATCCCTGCTGACGCATCAAACATCTTATAATCGGAATATGAAATGCCGGAGCCCTTGCCAAAGATAAACAGTGGCGTGCCCGGAATTCCTATTTCAGCCGCAGCATAAGCATTCGGGACATAACCTTCAAAGGACTGACCATCGAGTTCACCGTCTGACAGATAGGTCAAACCAGCCCCGACATCAAAAGAAACCAGATCATTATCCAGTATTTCATAATAAAGTGTGACGTCCTGCTTGGTATATTTAAAACTATCTGCATCAACCGATGAATGCGCATATCTGATATTGGGAATCAAAGGAACCGGATGCTCAATTGACGCTTCCAGCGTATAACTGACATCATCACCATCGCCCTGCCCGTCACGTTCATAATCCTGACTCCAGGCATTGACTTCAATATCTCCGCCCAAAAGTACATCGGCATTCGCAGAACATACCGGCAGTGCAGCGAGTAAAAGACATAGTTGGGTGTGTTTCATCATCGTTTTCTAATTCCGGATCAGTATAAAGATAAGTTCTTTATAACATACAGAGTCAGATGATGCTTGTTCTTGTCCTTTTCTTTCGGATAATTCGGATCAGGTGCCACACTATTTTTGAAATTCACAGCATTGAAATCCGGGCAGGAAGATCACGATCATATTCACCCCAGATTTTTTGACTTTAAATATAAAATTTATTGATGATTCATCCATTTTTGATCATAAAAAATTATTATTTATACACAAAAGTCAACAATATATGTCTATTTTTGAAACATTGCTTCCTGAAAAAATAATCAATAATAGATCTCCATTCAATAATTTGTCATTTTGCGCCCCACATTGCAGTGCAATGTGTTTTTTAATTTCGAATAATAATTGGATAAAAGAATGAAAATAAAAGCAGGAAAGTTATTGATTGGTGTAGGGTTCGGCATTTTATGCCATACGTCACAGGCAGCAATACCATTTCACAACACAACCTATCAGTACACACAACCGAATGGTGACGAGATCACGTTAACCTTAGACGGAAACAACTATTACGCGGAGCAACGGACAGAAAATGGCCGCCTGGTGATTTACGATGAACAACTCAAAGGGATGGCATACGCCAGAGTTGCTGACGATGGATCACAGCTGGAGTCAACGGGAAAACTCGTGACCCGGACCAGTATTCAGACATTTGCCAACACAGCAGCCAAAAGCAAACCGGAAGCAGGGTTAGCGCGTGGGGCAAAAGCAAAACTGGCCAAAGAAATGCATGATCGCTTAATGCATATTGAAACCAGTGAGGCGGATCAAAAAATGCGTGCAGCCAAGGCACGTACAACAAAGCCTGCACCGGCCCAGCATGTCAAACTTTCCGGCAGTATGAAGGGATTAACGGTGTTAATCCAGTTTCCGGACGACAAAGGAACAATCTCCATTGATCAGGTTAACCGATTCCTGAACGATTTAAATTATCATGAGTTTGGAAACTTCCAGTCCATCCGTGGATACTGGCGCAGTGTTTCAGGAGGCAAACTCGACTACACCAATGAAGTCACCCCTTACTACACAGCGAAGCACAACAAGTCTTATTACACCGATACATCTGTTCAGTTTGGCGTTCGTGCACAGGAACTGATTCACGAAGCTTTAAACTGGCTCGAACAACAAAGAGGATATGACTTCTCCCGGTTAACCACCAATGGAAACAGAGAAATTCGTGGTCTGAACTTCTTTTACGCCGGTAAAGCGGACAGTCCATGGTCGAAAGGCCTGTGGCCACATATGGGTGGTGTGAACCCACGTTTTTGTGCTGACGGCGTTTGTACCAATGCGATGCAAATGTCTGATATGGGCAGCGAACTGGCCATCGGTACTTTTGCCCATGAGTCTGGTCATCTGATTGCTGACTGGCCTGATTTGTATGACTACGATGGTAGCTCAGCGGGATCCGTGGCTGCTTTTGGTTTGATGGGATATGGTGCCGTGGGTACGAATTCAGGACACCGGCCTGTCCCGCCCGTTGCACCACTGCGCGATTTGGTTGGATGGGAAACCGTGACAGAACTCAACCCGGATGTAAACTCAGGTGCACCAAGCGGACGCTTATCCAATACATCCGGTGACAATAAAGTTTACAAATGGTCCAATCCGAAGAACACCAGCGAAGCATTTTACATTGAAACCATCCATCAATCAGGTCAAAACACCTACCAGCCCGATTCAGGCCTTGCGATCTGGCACGTTGATCCAAGCGGCAATAATTCTGATGAATGGCACCCGTATATTCAGATGGAACATGCAGATGGCAAACGTGACCCGGAAAATAACCGCAATGGTGGCGATGATAAAGATTTGTATGATCAATATGGTGAATTTACAGCAACACTACCCAATGCATTGACGTCAAAAGGAACCAATTCGCTGTGGTGGAATGGTTCGCAATCCGGTCTGAGCATCACAGACGTATCACAGCCAGCCCAAACCGTCTCATTTACCGTTCCGGCAAGTAAGACGGTAGGCTATTATCATGGGTCGATTAAGCAGGGAGAAACAAAAATTGAGCCCAATGACAAGTTCTTTAATTATAAAGGCGGGACAATAGACATTTGGCTGGATGGTCCTAAAGGAACAGATTTCAATATGACATTGTTCAAATTTGACTGGAATAAAGATGACTGGGTCAAGGTTGCGGCCTCAACATACAGTGGTTCCGAAGAGTTTATCCGTTATCAGGCGGATGAAGCCTACTACTATGTCGAAGTCAGCGCGAAGACTGGCTCCGGAAATTACGAACTGATCATCCGTAAGTAATCACTCTGGTGTACTACAGTAGCGGGATACCAGAAAATTCCGCATGAAAGCACCCCGTGAAACGGGGTGTTTTTTTATGGCACAGATCTCTTATTCAACCCCTGAAGCCAGATAAGTTTCACCACAACAAAACACTATTCACATAACTATCAATATTTGCAAAATATGCAACCAGATTAATTAAAATCATGACTAAATTATGAATGAAGCATGTGCTTCATTCACTAACAAAGGAACGTCACTATGAAAGTTTCAATGATAAAGTCAGTTGCTTTAGTTTGTTCTCTGGTTATTGCCGGTATGGTATCAGCGGCCGTTCCGACCGTCGGTACCTATTCACTGAATTATGACTGGGGATGTGATGGCAGCTATAGTACATCCAGCATTACACTAAGCGCTGACGGCACATTTAATACATCCAGTTACTCCGGCACCTGGACTGAAAATAACCAGACCCTGACTTTCGTATTTCAATCCGGCACCTATTATACCGGCTATCACACCAGCAAAGCGGTGGTCGGTGTACAGAAAGCCAATAGTCTGGACGGCTGCTTTTATATGCTTCAAACCAGCACAACCACACTGAAACAGGCTCAGGAATCACTTGATGCTGATGGTATGAAAGCGGAATAATCCTCTCTGTCCGGGTGCAGTCTGTCCGGGCGCAATCTGTCCGGACGAAAAAAACAAAGTGAGCCCTTTCCAAAAGACAACAGCCGGAGAAGCGGCTCCGGCTGTTTTTATCCCATAAATCATCTCAACCGGAGCGGTAAATTTTTACAGACTTATATGCATTTTGTGACATTACCAAAGGATATAACCGGCAGCAGACAGGTAGGATGAAGATGTCGCTCTGACAGATGTGGAGTGACTGAATTGACAGAGGTTATGCCATGAAAAATCAAAATGAAATCCTGAATAAAGAAGCTGTTGATCCTCACATGATTCCGGATCAGAAAACAAATCCCGGTGAATGGACTGCCCCGCCAACCCTGACACCACAAGAAGCGCAGCTGTCTTATGCCAGTTATTTCAACCGAACAATGATAAAACCGGATCAAGCGCTGGTTTCGCGGGTCGAAGCCGGACCACTTGACCCGGATATCGCTTTAAAAAATGAACACTTAAATGACCTGCTCAAACCCGGATATCTGGCCTCTGAATGCGGCTACACACAGATGACCGATGGCACCGGTTATGTCTCTTCTATCGTGCAGATGCCGGACGTCACGGCAGAAATGCTGGACTGGTGGTTTGCGTGGCATCCGCTTGAGCCCGTCCGCTATAAAATCTGGGATCCGCTGGCACATTATTCCGTATCCGTCTCCCCACAAGACAGAAGACGACTGACAAACCCCGCCATTCCCTGCAATGAGAGACTTTGGGGAACCACACATCACGTGGTTGAAGATGTCGGCTCGGGTATCGAAGAAATCGCGATCAGCTTCGTCTCACCGGCAGAGTTCGGATTCGACATGCAGCAATATGAAGCATCCGGCACCGGTACGGCGATTTGTGCCAAAGGATTTGCCAATATGGTTCATATTTTCCGTCCCACAGCAACCGGCGCAGAGCTGAGAACACGCTTCTGGTTTACTCCCAAAGCCCGGGTGCCTCTGGCTTTCCTGAAGGGACTCAACCTGCATGCACTGGAAGAATATTCAAATTTAGCTGGTTTTTTACCTGAGCTTTATGCTGAATTTTCCTGAACAGACTTTTTCCGGACAGGCTTTCCCTGAACTCTTTTGATAAACAGCTTTCCCTGAACAGAAAGCCACTGAACAGAAAGCCCCTCCGGAAACCAACCCGGCACCATCAGTCCGGTCATTTGGGCACAGTAAAAATGTATGATACGATTTGATTAATTGCATATAAGAAACATATGCTTTACTTCACAATACAGATTTTTCAAATCAAAAGCAGATATGTCCGGTCAAGGCCTGTTTTACCGACAGACCGACATGATAATTTCTCTGAGAATATTAAGGATATCATTGTTATGTATCAAAACGACAAACAAGACGATACTGAACATCAAAAAGATACAGCCAAGGGCGCGGCTCTGGAAGAAAAACTGATCAAAACCCGTTCTATATTTATCTCTGGTGAAGTCAATCAGGAGTTAGCACAAAGAGTGTCAACGCAACTGCTGGTTTTACAGGAAATCAATGATGATCCGATTTATCTGTACATTAACAGTCAGGGTGGCCATGTTGAAGCCGGCGATACAATCCATGACATGATCAAATTTGTCAGGCCGGAAGTTGTTGTGATTGGCACCGGCTGGGTCGCCAGTGCTGGTGTGACGATTTATATCGCGGCTGAAAAAGAAAATCGTTTTTGTCTGCCAAATACCCGCTTTATGATTCACCAGCCACTGGGTCAGGTGAACGGTAAAGCATCAAGCATCGAAATTGAGGCAAATGAACTGCTGCGAATCCGCTCACGGGTCAATAAGCTGATCAGTGACGCGACAGGAAAACCTCTGGAACAGGTTGAGAAAGATACAGACAATAATTATTGGATGGACCCGAATCAGGCCATTGAGTACGGGCTGGTGAACAAAGTCATCTCAAAGATCACCGATATCCGTTAAGCGCTGATCAAATCATCTATACACTAGAGCATGTTTCATCTGTAAAACGGACTGAATCAAAGGCCAGACAAATCGCCCTCGTTCAGTCCGTTTTTTTAGGGTCTGTTGATCTTTTGAGTACGAATTTTGTTCAATCTAAAAGTATTTTGAGCAAGGCATGAGAAGAGAAGCATAGTGATTCTATGCGAACGACGAATAACGCAGCGCAAGATACTTTTAGATGAACCCAAAGGGCAGCATTTGTTCGGGCTTTCTACGGCGTTATCGCCTGCTTATGTAGAATAACTACACCGCACAGGCTCTGCCTTGTATAAAGCCCGAACAAATTGCTGCAAAAATGTACTCAACAGGTCAACAGACCCTAGCAACGACATCATGACAGTCTTCTGAATATAATCACTTTGATGAACGGCACTAATCGATTTGATCTGTCGATATTTTCCAGTAATAGTTCTCTTTGCATCCCTCTTGAAAAACCGGAGACATATGACATGAATTCAGTACGGCATCTTTTTCTTCAATGAGTTCTTCCATTTGATCCAAAGAGGGCTGAGGAAATATATAGTCCCCCCACCGTACCTGAGCAAATGACCAGATGATATGCTGGTGCTCAATCTTTGTTTGATCCGGGAAGCGACCTTTGTAGAAAGTCCTGGCTGAGTGTTTATACCGAAAATGTTTTTCTTTGAAAAAATATAACCTGCCTTTTCCCTGAGACAAGTTAATCTCATGATCCGGCATTATTCTGTGTCCTTTTATTATATTATCTGAGCGATAAAAATCTTTCGTTTTGATTTCCCTGACAGCCTCAACAAAATAAATGCTTAATTTTAACTCATCATCACCCGGATTCAAAAGCTGTGCAATCCCGGAAGATACATACACGTAATGTGAGTATTTTTGACTCATTAACGCGATGACATCGTCATAGGGCAAAAGGTCAGACTGAATAACGTCGGGAGTGGTTGGGTTACGCCAAACCACTCTGGGTAATAGGTTTTGTATGTTACCTGCTTTGATATTAATTGAAGCAAACAAACTCAGTAACTGGAGGTAAGCATCATCAGGAGAAGTTCTTAAAAAAGCATAGTCGTTTGGGTCATCTCTGGTAAATGGCCCATGTTTAATCCAGATCTCAATCGGTTCATCTTTAAAACAGACGTAGATAATAAATCCGATTAATACCACTAAACCGGTAATCCACCCAACCGGCCCCAGTCCGAGGAAAGTAGCCGATGTTTCTATCAGCATACCGCCGACCGCCCCAGCCAGCGTACCGAGCGCCATAATACCACAGCCAATTGCAGCATCGTAATCCATACGGGACCACATATGACAGGCATCCCACGCTAATAGTCCTGCAGTGACAATACCCGCAAGGCAAGATAGTGCTCCCATCACTGTTATTTGGTTGACTAACCGGAATGACACCAGTTTGGAGCATGAAAAGCGTTGAATTGCTGCTTTAGAAAACGTACAAACACTCTTTTCAGACATGTTGTACAACATCCCTGTATTTGAACATAAACGGTTAATATGATTCACCCCGGCCAGAGAAATATCCAATGTTGCACTGAATACATTCGTCAGAGCATAAGCTGTATCTTTTTTATAATTGTTAATCAGATAACTATATGCATAAAAACAATTGATAGCTTCTATTGCCATAAAAAAGGCCGGTAAACCAATATGCTGCCACTTTTTCGGATTGATCGCCTTCTTATTTCCATTCATATAACGTGTGACAGTGCTTTTATGATCTGTGAGCATCCTGGCAACCTCTGCATCTTTCGCCATCACAACTTCAACGTTATTGAAATGTTGTTTACCGGCAGAAGCCCGCTTTCCGTTTTTCTGAATCTGTATGGTTTCATTCACTTTGCTTTTTGCTGTTGCTGCAAGTACATCCCCTGCTTCATTTTCAAAATGACCATGTGCTCTGAGGACTTTCGGGTCAGCACCACCATATTTGGTGGGTTCAATATCAAAATCAATCCCTTCCATCTTGCCATTAATACCTATGCCTATTACGTGACATTCAAAGCCGGCTATATTTTTATTGGCTGGTCGGAAGTGCATAGATTTCGTTGCGTCTCTGCCAAAAAATTTCATGTTCACAAATGATTTAGCATGCAATTTATTGAATTTTAATTTAACAATATGGTTCGATGTATTTTGCATCACATGATGTAATGTTTGAGCAGTATTAAATAAGCATCCTATCGCTGAGTCGATCAAATTAATCATTCTACGCGCCTGAGGAAACAGATCCGGACTCTCTCCCTGATTATTGTTCATTAAATGTAGTAAGGCCGTTTCAGGGACTTTCAGTTTTTCGGGGGCTAAGTGGCTGATTTCCTGCCAGGTCATTTCATCGATATTGAGAATACCCGAACCATTATTTTCTCTTGATATTTCCTGATTCACCGGTATAGCAGTCTTGTGTTTATCGGTTTCAAATTGATGCATTGCCTGCATTAAAGAATTCCCGGTTTGTTTACTACCACACAATGCTTCAAACAAAGATCCGGGACTATCGTCCAAACATAGATTTGCGACTTCAAGAATCACATCATCATTCTTAATACAGTAATCATGCTTTGGTAATAATTTATCAGCTATATCCGGGCAAAGAAGCAAATTATTAATGCAGTTATTGACCAGAATATATCCACCATAGCGGTTGGTATCGTCGAGGCTGAGAATATCTTTCAGTGCATGGGTGAACTCAGGCTCTTTTAACAAAGCCAGTACTTTTTTCTGAAGTGAGAACATTGCACTGCGGGTTTGCTTGCGGGGATTGAGCCGCAAGGTTTTAGCAAAAACACCATAGGGACTTAGATCAACCAAATCTTTGTGCTCATAAGCCGGGTTTTCCATATCTCCTAACTCAGGCGAAAAAACCATGATTTGCAACAAATGAGCACTCTTATAAAACGGCTGATTCATTGCATCCATCTGCAATTGATTCAGATAATTAGAACAAGACTGAAGCACAGTCGCCTGATGCCTTAAGTTATAGAGAGGATCAGGCAGAATAACCCCTGTTAATTTGCGTGTCCTGGCATCCGCAAAATAGTCCGGCAACGCTGATGCCTGCCATTCTCCCGGTGCATCATAGGATACAACTTTCCCCGGAAAACCTTTTTCCTTATCTAACCGGTACTTCTCTCCAAGAACCGCGCATCGCGCACAATATTCATACTGGTTCAATTGAGGAGAGTATTTATCAAAAATACAGAAATTAAATAGTTCCCACTTCGCTTCATTAAACACCTGCTCCAGGATTTTTCCGGAAAGATCCCGGCTGAGCATGACCGGTTCACAAAGCTGCAATTCCAGTTCAGGCTCACGGGCACGAACGGCGGGCATCTCATCGATTTTCCGAATTTGGTCCAGAGGCGAAATCATCCTTTTCTTCATTTCATCCAGGTTACCTTCCAGAAAATTCAACCTGGAACCACTCCACTGAACTTCAGAAAATGCAATTAAAACATTAGTTTGAGCTCCATTCTCTCGGGATGGATACCAAATCTCCTGCAGCTTACTCCCCGTAGCTTTCCGGTCGACATTTGTTTGAAATCTATCCTTATTGCCTCTGTAGGCAAATAAATTTATATCACGAAAACAAGGTGCCCCCTCTTCTGAAGTCACCTCAAGCTCACGCCAGATTCTGTTTTTGTAAGCAATATAAACGTAACCATTACGTACCGGTACGGTACGGTTTTCCTCCTCATTCATATTGATACTCTGATTCTCTGAATCCATATCATTTGGCTCCCCAAATGCATCATATGCGAAGCCATCCACGCTCGTATTGTCATTGACAACAATCGGAAGGGTTCCGTCGGAGTTTTTCCACGGCAGGATGACCGTCCCCTTTTCTGAAGGCAAAACAGAGAGCGGGATAAATGACTGCATTTGATACAGTTGTTCTTCAACCTGACGTTCGGTAGCCGACACATGGCCAAACAATGGCAGACGAATGGGTTCTCCTGATTCAGTATCGACTTTCAGCCATACATTGCGTGCTTCTGATTCTTCACGCCAGTCCCAGCTGTAAATGGTATGATTCAACAACTTCTTATCGGTCTTTTTTTTCTGTTCCAATGGCAAATGCCGGAGTTCTTCAACAGGTTCAAAAGTCCATGAACAACTCATTTGTTGTTCAGTATGACGCAAGTGACACCCCAGATATTCCTGCTCATACATATTATCCAGGCTGTAAAACAGAAAATCCTGGGTTGTCGGATGATCAAATCCGGTCACACCGATAAAAAACATTTTGCCATCACAGGCCGGAGCAGAAGCATATTTAATCATGTTGATGTTCTCTCAAAATCATTGACTCAATGTGGCTGACTTTCGCATCCATTGTCAGGCGGGCAAATTTTTCCGGGTCATACTGATGCAGTGATAGCGGCTGACCCGTCTTGTCAGCCAGATCGCGCAGCCGGTCAATGAGAAGTTGTTGGTCTATCTTCCAGTCGGCACAAAACCGGGTCACCGCTATCTGCACTGACCAGTCCGGGACGGTTTGATTCGCTTGAGCCCATGCCAGAACTTCCCGTTCCTCATAGAAGCGGTTCAGGGCTTCTTCCTGCGAAGAATGCAGGTGCCAGACAGACATATCCGGTGTACTGGTGAAATCTCCGGTCTCTGTCCAGCAGGCGGGCTCTCTCAGGGACTGACGCAAAAAAACGACAGAACAAAAAATGCCCAGCCATTGACTGGTTACTTCCTGATCTGCTGCGGAAAAAAAGCAGGAAGCGACCTGTGGATGATAATAATGCAGTAACCCACGTAATTTTCCGGAGAAGTACACCAGCATTCTCCAGCGAAGCTGAGTACTCACCTGTTGAAAATCCACAGTAGCGGGCGCAGAGAAAAACAGCGTGCGTTCAGGCGGTAAACGCGCCATGAGGGAATCATCACTGCCATATTTCAGTGCAATCAGCAAAGGGCTTTGCGCCAGAAGCGACTCCAGTGGCGATGTCAGATATAGAGGCTCACACTGATGTCCATCCAGCCACTGGTATACCTGTTCCCGCATTTCCGGTGCATAACTGACTAATGCATACCAGGCAAGCCCGGTTCCCTGATATTGGTTTTTCAGTTTGATCATGACTGACTCCCCTTACACGGACAGTCATCCCCTAACAGACAAATGTCTCCTGTCTTCTGACAGGTTTGTGTAATCGCCATCCCTTCCTGAATATCTGTCAGGGCCTGCTGAATCACCGGCAATGTGACCGGAAAAAGCTCAGGCGTCATGGTTTCCATACCGGCAGTCATTTCAGGAGAAACGATCGCTTCCGGCACCTTCACAGATTCAGGCGTTTTGGGCATACCCGGCTCCTGACCACACCAGCCGGAACCACTGCCCGCACTTCCCCCGGAGTTGAGATTGATCGCCGGACCAACGACATGAACACCGGCCGGGTCGAGCTTGAGAAAGGTTCCCCCAACTTTGACCGTCAGTTCTGATCCAGCCTGAAGAACAACTGAGCTACCGCCTTTCAGGTGCACTTCCGAACCCGATTCAAGCGTTTGTTTCCCTTTTACTTTTTGATGAAATTCCTGCCCGGCAATCATCACCCGGTTTTTACTGATTTTGCTGCACTGAATGCCTTCAATCATTTGATGATCGATCTTTCCGACAGATGTAAACCGATCATTTTCAATCGTTTCATGGCGATGATGCCCAATCTCAGTGATAGCATTGTTTTCAATCAGGGTTTCATAATCTCTCTGTGCATGCAGATAAATTTTCTCAGTGCCGGCCTGATCCTCAAAACTCAGTTCGTTATATCCCTGCCCCTGATGCGTCTGGCTTCTGAGAACGGTTTTTGTTTTGTGTGCCGGCAACGAATAAGGTGGCGTATTGCTGATATCAAAAGTTCTGCCGGTCACAATGGGCTGATCCGGATCGCCATGCAAGAAGGAAACAATCACTTCATTTCCGACCCGCGGAACGGTCACCATACCTTGCTGAGCGCCCGCCCATCCCTGTGAAACACGCACCCAGCAAGAACTTTTATCATCCTGATGGCTATACCGATCCCAGAAAAAATGCAGTTTTACCCGGCCGGACTCATCCATAAAAATTTCCCCGTTTTCAGGCCCTGTCACCCTGGCGATGACCGGCCCGTCGACCCGGGGTTTTGTCAGAGTCTCAGCTCGCCAGACCTGGTCTCCGGGAATGAAAGTAAACTCATTCCTGTAATCCGTACTGCCACCGGTTCCTTCTTCTTCCAGTGCCCGTGGCTGGGAACCCGTGTGCCTGACTTTGACTGCCAGCCATAACCGGTTGAGACGCTCGTCATGATGATCCGTCACCTCACATTTCAGCCCTGCCTGAATCTGGGTTGCATTACTTTTTCCCTGAGCGGTGTGCGCCTCACGCCGAAAATACTCAAGACGAATCCGGGCGAAAGCCTTTCCGGCAGCTGCATCTTTGTAACGTCCGGGAAACTCAAAATACTCAGGAAACGTTTCCTGATAACCGGTATCCACACCATCAGAACACTGAGAAAAATCGTAGTCAGGTTTTTTGAAACTGTAGTCCCGCATCTCAATGGTAGTCATTTCTGACTGCTGCCTTTCGGTCATTGACGCAATATAACGCTCCGGAGCACTCCCGCCAGACAGCGCGTTATACGGAATTTGACCTTCCAGAACCGGAAAACCCCGTTCATGATCGGTGATGACGAGTCCATGTTTATCCGCTTCATGGATGAACATGTACATGAGTCCCTCTTCAGCAGCGAGCCGGTGAAAGAAAGTCAGATCACTTTCCCGGTATTGAACACAATATTCACGCACCGCCAGCGTGCGCCGGATATCAAAACAGAAGTCCGTGATTCCAGCTTCTTCAAGCAGTATCATCAGAATATCCTGTGCGCTCTTGTGCTGAAAAATACGGCAGTTTACCCGGAGAGATAAGCGCTCCAGTGAAGGCACCAGTGTGATGGTGTAAAAGGTATGATGGTGACCGGTGTCACCTCTGGTAAATGACCGTATCACTCCATGGACTTTCCGGATCACTTTTCCATGATTGACGATTTCCAGCAATGCTTTGCTGTCGAGCACTTTTTCAACCGGAAGGGAGAAACGGCTCCGACTGGCTAACTGAATGGTGTACCGATAGCCTAAAAGTGGTTGATCATCGCTGTCAGTTGCATCTGAAACAGATTCATCACCATCAAAGCTGGTGACAACCAGAGTCTCATCATTCACGCCATCGATAGTCAGCTGAAAATTGATATTTTTCATTATTAAGCCTGTAATTATGTGGACTTCACAGCGCTTTAAATTAAGTCAAAATACTTGTTTCTCAGACAATGGCTTTATTTTTTAAGCTCCGTTTGTAAACCACACATCCATTATGCGTAAAAATTTATATAAAAAAATATCATATAAATATATCGATACAGGTTTTATTTACTGAACAAGCATCACATTCATCAATAATATTCATGAAATTTAATATTTAATAAATATATTCATTTTATATATAAAACAAATGCCTTAATGAACCTCAGATTTGAAATTTCAGTCTGAATTCAGAAGACAAGATTTGCACCCGAAAGGTCAACAGATCCTAATCACCATGCGGATTGGTATCGCCGACACAAAATATCATATGCCTGATGATTGATATCCCCACCCCCCAAAAAAGCACCGGAGAAACAGAGCAGGATGAAGCTCCCCATCATTTGTCGTCACCATAAAAAAAATCTTTGTTCTGCTGTCATTTTCTGTAATGACAGGAGACTATATTTATATATAATCGCCGATTCTTTATACGCATTGACGACACACGCAAGAGCAGCCTGACATGTTAATTTACGATGTTTTTATTCCACCAAAAGTGTTGATTACTCTGGCCCTTTTCTTTGGGATCTGGGTCATCCGTTTTTTGTGGCTCTCAGCCCTGAAAAGAACCAGCCGCCGGTTTGAAGAAAAGCAGAAAAACTGGATCAGCGTGGTCAAAAATCTGAGTAATCTGGCACTGCTGATCGGGATTGCAGTCATCTGGCTTTCCGAGTTACAGAACTTTGCGATTTCTGTAGCGGCTTTTACGGTAGCAATAGTGCTGGCAACCAAAGAGGTATTGCAGTGCTTCCTCGGTTTTTTTACCTGGTTCATGAACCGCCCGTTCCGGGTCGGGGACTGGATTCAGATTAATGACCAATACGGAGAAGTTGCAGATATTGACTGGATTAAGTTCCGGATGCTGGAAGTCGACTTTGAAAATGGTTACACCTATACCGGCCGCTCAATTACGGTGATGAATAGTGTTTTGTTAACACAGCATGTCATCAGCCTGAATTTCATGCGTCGTTATGTGATGCATAAATTCTCCATTTACAGAGATGATAGTGTGAATTTATTTGAGCTGCGCGAACCGATTGCAGATGTGATTAATGAACTGATCCTGCCTTTTCAGGAAGTGGCATCACGCTACTCCAGCCTGATCAGTAAACGACTGGAAATAGAAGCTACATCGATTGAGCCATTTATTGATATTCACACCACGGATCAAACGCATCAGGTGATTTCTGTTACGATTTTCTGCCCGACAGAAGAAGCGCATGAACTGGAGCAGAAAATCACTGAGCGCTTTATGGCTCTCTGGTATGCACAAAAGAAAAAAACAAATTGAGGAATCACTTCCTGACGAACCTTGCAGGTTCGTCAGGAATTCAAAATGGTGTCAAAAAATTTCAAATCAGAAACAAAGCCCCCAGCCCTAAAAAGACCAGAAAGCCAACCACATCCGTCACCGTCGTCAATACCACAGCACCGGCAACGGCCGGGTCAATATTAAATTTTTTCAGCGTGAACGGAATCAATGTACCGGATAACGCTGCAGCCAGGCTGTTGACACCGATTGCACAGCAGATAATCAGCCCGAGTGCGAGGGAATCAAACACATACCACACAATCGCAGCAATCGCGCCGCCCATCACAAAACCGTTAATCGCTGCAATTTTCAGCTCTTTGTGCACCAGCAGTTTCAGGTTACTCTGATGCAGGTGATTCAACGCAATCCCGCGCAGCGACACCGCCAGCGTCTGGCTGCCGGCAATCCCGCCCATACTGGCCACCACCGGCATTAAAACTGCCAGAGCAACGACCTGTTGTACCACGTTATCAAACAGACCAATAATCGCGGAAGCAGCAAAGGCGGTCATCAGATTAATGACCAGCCAGACGCCTCTGAGACGGGTAGCCACTTTGAGCGGGGTAAACAAATCCTCTTCACTTTTCACATTCTCAGGCACAATCGTTTTCAGGCTCAGTTCCCGAAGCGTCACTGCAATCGTGGTTAACGACATAATCCCCATCACTTTTTCCCCGCAAAGTACCGGGAAAAAATGTGCGTTACCATCCAGAGGAATTTGATTGCTTATCTCGTAAATATCCTGCGTATCATTCAGGACAGGCGTGGATACAGCGAGCGAACCAAGCTTGACATTGTTTTCATGATTCAGCAGTTTTTCTGGCGCAACGGTCCCGACAATCCCGGCCGCATCACGGACAATCACCAACCGGACAGGTATCTCTGCCCGCTTCAGAATCTCATTTCTGATCCGGCCAACACTGTTTTTAGCATTCGCGACCAGAAAAGCGGGTTCGGCATAACGGCCCGCTTTGTGATCCTCATAAGACAGAGCCTGCTGGATATGGGCAACCGTCTCGGCACTCTGCGATAACAGGAACTCTTCGACAAAATCTGCCGGAAGAAAATCGGCAAAAGTGATAATGTCACCTTCAGCAATCTGCGCCAGTCGCTCTGTGGCTAAGGCTTCTGATAAGCTGGTATGGATATTTTTTGCAGTTTCATATTGCAGCAGATTCAGCACCTGCCAGTATTGCTTTGCAGGCAGGCTGGTAATCACTGACAGCCGGCGCGGCACATCGACAGATTCCAGCAAATGGGCAATTTCAATATCCTGCCGTTCACGAAGGAATCCCAAATCTTCACTGGTTTCAATCGCCTGAAAGACGTTCGCCAGCAACTCCGGACTGTTTTCAGTCACCGTATTTTCGGTCACCGTATTTCCAGTTACAGTCTTTCCGGTTACAGATTGTGTCTCAGGTTCTGTCATCCTTTCTGTCTCCTTCATTCGCTCCTGAAGATTCATTCACCAGCTTAAATGCTTTACATGGGTCAATATACACCCGGTCACCCATTCCTTCTCTGCCCAGCAGCATCATATAACTCATATCTTTGCGGTTCGTCAGGGTAATTTCGATCGGCCAGCCCTGACCGCCAATTTCAAACTGCGTCTGAATCACATATCGTTGCTCCGACTCACCGTTGGATGACTTAATCTTTCTGGAATCAACCACGGGGGCTGCACACTTCACGGTTTGCTCCAGATTATAAATATCCGGGTGAAGGTCAAATTCAACATACAATTTGCCTTTTTTCCTGAAACGGCGAATATTATCGACATGCAGGGAAGAAGTTTTTGCGCCGGTATCGACACGGACTTCCAGATCATAAATCCCCAAATCCGGTAAATTGCACAATTCCAGATTACCAATAATCAACCGATCCATTCAGCCCCCAGTCAAATTTGTTATCACCGATTCATGCATCAGACCAATATGCTCTGCCACATCATCTTCATCTTTGCCAAAATAAGCAATGTGAAACATTGCATCTCCTTCCTGAACCAGCGGGATATTTTGCTTGCCAATCACAATACCGGACCGGGTCGACACGACTTTCTGAATCAACTCTCCCAGAGGCGAATTAATATCAGCCAGTGCCTGTCCTTTTTCGACCTGTTCACCCAGTTTGACGTACTCGTGAACAAAACCACTGCCTGCTGCACGAATCCAGTCACTCCGGTTGGCGACAAAAGGTTCAATCCTGCGTTTGCTGCTCCGCCGTTTCCGCAGCAACCCCAGCGCCCTTAAGACATTTTTCACGCCTTTCAGCCCGGCCTGAATCGATAGTTCATCAAATCGCAGTGCCTCACCCGCCTCATAAAGTAAAATCCGGGTGTCGTTTTCTGTGGCCGCTTCACGCAGTGAACCATCGCGGAGGTTCGCATTCAGCAAAACCGGCACCCCGAATGCTTCTGCCAGCATCCGGGTTTCATCATCACTTAAATCAGCTCTGATTTGCGGTAAATTTGAGCGATGGATGGCACCGGTATGCAAGTCAATCCCATAGTCACAATGCTGAACGATATTGTGCATAAAATTATGTGCCAGCCGTGCAGCCAGAGAGCCTTTGGCCGAACCGGGAAAACTCCGGTTCAGATCTCTGCGGTCCGGCAGATAACGGCTCTGATTCAGCACACCATACACATTGACCATCGGCACCAAAATCAATGTTCCTCTGATGAGTTGCAAATCTGAATCAATCAAGCGCCGGATGATTTCGATCCCGTTCAGTTCATCTCCGTGAACCGCAGCACTGACAAAGATAGTCGGCCCACGCCTGAGTGCCCTTTCCACATGAACCGGAATTGATAGTTCAGTGTCGGTATAGAGCCGGGCAACCGGGATATCAAGCTGACATTTTTCTCCGGGCATAATCTCATGACCGGCAATCAACAATGCCCGTGTCATCAGCCTTTCCCCCGCGTCCGGTTCGCGTGTGGCCGGGCTGATTTCTCAATAAAATCATAAATCATTCCTGCCACATCTTTTCCTGTGGCCGTTTCTATTCCTTCCAGACCGGGCGATGAATTGACTTCCATCACCACTGGTCCCCGGTTGGACTGCAAAATATCCACGCCACAGAGATTTAATCCCATCGCCTTCGCTGCATTCACGGCAGTCAGGCGTTCTTCTTTGGTTAAACGAACCAGTGTTGCACTGCCACCCCGGTGCAGATTCGAGCGGAACTCGCCTTCTTCTGCCTGACGTTTCATGGCGGCAATGACTTTATTGCCCACCACAAAACAGCGGATATCTGCCCCACCGGCTTCCTTAATAAACTCCTGCACCAAAATATTGGCTTTGAGCCCCATAAAAGCTTCGATGACACTCTCAGCGGCTTTACTGGTTTCCGCCAGCACAACACCAATGCCCTGAGTCCCTTCAAGCAGTTTAATCACCACAGGGGCACCACCGACATTCTTAATTAAGTCCCGGATATTATCCGGCTTACTGGCGAACCCGGTCCGGGGCAGACCAATCCCTTTACGGGACAATAACTGCAAAGATCTCAGCTTGTCACGCGAACGGCTGATCGCAATCGACTCATTGACGCAAAAGGTGCCCATCATTTCAAACTGCCGGACGACCGCTGTTCCGTAGAATGTAATCGATGAACCGATTCTTGGAATCACCGCATCATATTGGGGTAACTCTTCCCCACGATACCGGACTCTGGGATTACTGCTGGTGATATCCATATAGCAATGCAGGGTATCAATGATATCGACCTGATGCCCTTTGGCTTCTCCGGCTTCTTTCAGACGGCGGGTTGAATACAGTGATTCATTACGGGATAAGATGGCAATACGCATAGTTTTTTCTCAACAATGTATGAGGCTCATATCGCGCGAACTTAAATGCTTTGGACTGCTTTTAAAAACAAATAATATTTATCCGGACGATTAAAACTTTTTGATTGTACAAATATATATCCGGAACTAATATTTTTCCGCTTCTTGATGATAGCCAATCCGAGTACATCACAGCTTTTGATAAGGCAATAAGGTCTGTGACAAGGCGATAGAGCAACTATCCAAGAGTGACTTTGACTGCGGAAATCCGCACTTATTGGCGCTCAACTTTTCAAAATTCCCTGAAAAGTGGCCTGTTACGGAGATTGGTTATGAAAGCAATATCAAATATTTCCTCTGTGTCTGCTTCAGCACTGTGTATTGAAGAAATCCAGCAAATTGAATCATCTGTGGCTCAGTTTGGCTCCCCTTTACTCATGCTCGACTGTGATATCGTCAGACAGCAATATCAATCACTTCAGGCTGCTTTGCCGGGTGTGATTCTGCACTTTGCACTCAAGCCTCTGCCTCATCCGGATGTCGTCACCACATTACTGGCTGAAGGGGCCTGTTTTGATCTGGCAACCTCCGGCGAAGTTGATTTGGTCGCATCTCAGGGCGTACCGGCAGATCAAACGATTTATACCCATCCGATCAAGCGTGATCAGGATATCCGGGATGCGCTCGATTATGGCTGTACTGTGTTTGTCGTTGATAACCTCAACGAACTCAATAAATTCATCCCATACAAAGACCGTGCAGAAATTTTAGTGCGCCTGAGTTTCAGAAATGCCGAAGCCTTTGCGGACTTGTCCAAAAAATTCGGCTGTAGCCCTGAAGCCGCAATTGAGATCATCGCCTGTGCGCAAGAAGCTGGTATTTATGTGAAAGGGCTGTCATTCCATGTCGGTTCTCAAACGATGAACCCACAAAAATATGTCGATGCGATTGATGTCTGCAATCAATTAATGCGGGATGTAGTTGCGCTGGGATTGCCTGCACTGAGTACGCTGGATATCGGGGGCGGTTTCCCTGTCAGCTACTCACATACCGTGATGCCAATCGACCAATTTTGTGAGCCTGTGAATGCGGCTTTAGCAAAATTACCGGACACCACAACTGTACTGGCAGAACCGGGACGCTTTATCGTGGCACCCGCGGTGACCAGCGTTGCTTCGGTGATGGGACAAGCCGAACGGGACGGTCAAATCTGGTATTACCTCGATGATGGGATCTACGGTTCATTCAGTGGTCTGATGTTTGATGAAGCGCACTATCCGCTGACTCCGCTCCGGCAGGACAATCAGTGCTATCCGAGTGTGTTAGCCGGACCAACCTGTGACAGTATTGATGTGATTGCGCAAAATATCCTGTTACCCAAACTGGAAAACGGTGATCTGATTGTGGCTAAAATGATGGGCGCTTATACCAGTGCCACAGCGACCGACTTTAACTTCTTTAAGCGGGCAACCACCATCGTAATGAATCAGCATATCAGCGATGAGCTGCGGGTGGTGTAAGGCGACATGTCCGTATAAATAAGCCACATAACCCGGCTGAAAGACAACTCAGCCGGTATCAATTGTTTTAAGGAATAGTTTTAAGGAATGGTTTTCAGGCGAACTGGCCATGATCAGATCAAGGCACATACTTATCCTCTCCCGGTGTTTCCTGAAACAGACGTTTATACTCCCGGTGAAACTGAGAAGCACTGCTGTAACCCACCATCCGGGCTGCCTCATTGACTTTTCGGCCGTCGAGATGAATTAATTCCCTGGCGCGGCTGAGCCTGACTTTCTTGATATACTGCACCGGCGATTCCAGCGTGACACTGCGAAATGCATTGTAAAACGCAGACACACTCATATTTGCTTCGCTGGCTAAATCGTTCACACTTAAATGCTGGCTGTAATCCCGGTGAACCCGGTTCAGCACCGCAGCGACCCGTGAGTAATATCCCTCTTTATGTGCCAGTTCAAACAATACCCGGCCCTCATCGTTAATTAACACCCGGTAAATCAGCTCTTCCAGAATAGATTGACCAATCACTTTTGTATCCAGTTCATCACACAAGGCTTTGACCAGCCGGATACAGGTCTCTTCCATCACCGCGTTCATCGCCACAGAGCGGATACCACAGGTTTCTTTACAAGCTTTCTGCCCGGCACGATAACCGGCAGATTCGATCCGGTGAACCAGTTTTTGCAGCACTCCCGGAGCAATGCGGATCGAAATACCTAAAATCGGCTTTCCCGGTTCAGCAATCGCTTCACATTCCAGAGGCAAAGGCACACCAACCACCAGATAATCATTCGGGCCATACAACACCTGATTTTGATTGAGATGTATACGTTTCTTCCCCTGCGCTAAAATCAGAATCCCGGACTGATACAACATCGGCTGCCTTGGGTTACCGGACTGGCTCCGGAAAAACCAAACACCGGAAATGGCGGTCTCCACCGCACCATCCAAATCCTGAAGATCCTGCTGAGCCACATATTGGTTTAACCACTGTATTAACGACATATCACCTCACAGAAAAATAGAATCAGGCACTATTTATAGAGAAATTGCTCTATATTAAGGGAAGCTTCAGTACTAATATGCACATCACACAGAAGCAAATCAAGTCAGAGAGAGGGAATACAATGCAATTTACTTATTCAAATCCGACCACTATTTTCTTTGGTCAGGGACAAATTGCTGCAATAAAAAATGCCATTCCGGCTGATAAAAAAGTCCTGATGATTTATGGCGGTGGCTCAATTAAGAAAAATGGGGTTTATGAGCAGACAAAAACGGCTCTGGACGCACACACATGGCTCGAATTCTCCGGTGTCGAACCGAATCCGACCAAAGAAACACTGGATAAAGCAGTCGCTATCGTGAAAGCTGAAAATATCGACTTTATCCTTGCTGTCGGCGGTGGCTCCGTGATTGATGGCTCTAAATATGTTGCAGCCGCCGCAAAATATGACGGTGATGGCTGGGATATTATGACCAGAAAACACACAGTGACAGATGCCGTGCCTCTTGGTGCGGTGCTGACCCTGCCAGCAACCGGTTCTGAGTCAAATTCAGGCGCCGTCATCACCAAAGCAGAAACTCATGACAAACTGGCCTTTATGACCCCGCATGTTCATCCGCGCTTTGCCGTGATGGACCCGGATGTGATGAAAACCCTGCCGGAACATCAGCTGCTCAATGGCTTAGTTGATGCATGGGTGCATACCTGTGAGCAATATATCACCCGCAATACCAACGCTTATGTTCAGGACGCCTACGCAGAAGGCCTGCTTCGCAGCCTGAAAACGCTGGGTGAACAGTTCGCCAGCCGGGACAATGACGAATGGCGCGCGAACCTGATGTGGTCAGCAAATCAGGCGCTCAACGGCCTGATTGGTGTCGGTGTGCCACAAGACTGGGCGACGCATATGCTGGGTCATGAATTCACCGCTTTATGGGGTGTGGCTCATGCCCGTTCACTGGCAATCGTTCAGCCATCACTGCTGAGAAACCAGATTGAAGCCAAGCGTGAAAAACTGGAACAGATGGGCAAAAACGTATTTTTCCTTGGGGAAAACGCCACTGCTGAAGCCACCATTGATGCGATTGAAGCGTTTTATCATCAGCTGGGTGTTGAGACTCACTTCAGTGAATATGAAAACACCAAAGCAGACGCTGTCAGTGCCGTTGTGAAGCAACTGGACAAACATGGCATGACAGCACTGGGTGAAAACGGCGCGATTACGCTGGAAGCATCTGAAAAGATTCTTGAGAGTGCGATTCAGTAACCCTTCATCTCCGGCCCAACACCCACGCGCCTGCGTGGGTGTAAGCTATTTTGTGCCGGAGCTTGCCCAATGACAGATTTTTCAATCCGGATGGGTGTTTTTCTTGGCGCTTTTCTCCTGTTGCTCTGGTGGCAAAAGCAAAAGCCATACAGAAAGCATTCCCCCTCACATAGCCGGATATGGCACAATTTGCTGCTGTTTATCTCTGGCGCTGGTGTCGTCCGGCTGCTTCAGCCCCTGTTTCTTGCAGTGATCAGCTTTCATTCAGAACAGGGTTTATTACAGATGACCTGGCTGCCTGATGTAGTGGTTATCACCCTCAGTCTGGTCATCCTTGATGGTGTCATTTACTGGCAACACCGACTGTTTCATACCCTGCCATGGCTATGGCGGCTACACCGTGTTCACCACTCCGATCCGGCGCTGGACACGACATCAGCCCTGCGCTTTCATCCGGTTGAGATTTTACTGTCCCTGACGGTGAAATCGACAGTGATTTTGCTGTGCGGTATACCGTTTGAAGCCGTTCTGCTGTTTGATATTCTCCTCAATACCAGTGCTATGTTTAATCACACCAATGTCCGGATTCCGGAACCATTTGAAAGTACACTGCGTCTGATCATCGTTACACCCGACTATCACCGGATTCATCATTCACGTACCACCACAGAAGCAAACAGTAATTACGGATTCTGTTTGAGTCTCTGGGATCGGCTCTTTGGCAGTTATACCCGCCAGCCACATTCAGGGGATGCAGCGCTGACCATCGGGCTGCCGGGAACCCGGCGTTATATGCCCGCCGGTATAGTGACATTACTGACCATGCCTTTCTGGTCAAAGCGCAAAGAAAAACGAGAATTCGGTTCATCGTGAGCATGATCATTGGCTGATACCTATCGATTAGCTGATACCTATCGATTGGCTGATGCCTATCGCACCCATAGAAAATAACGCCTTTCATGAATGGTAATAATTCTCAATAATATTTCCATACAGACAGAACACAGTTCACGGGGAAAGCACGATGATCAAGACCATGACTTTTGCAGCGATTCACTTTTCTATTGCCACTTTAGTTGCATTTGCGCTGACAGGCGATTTTTTACTGGGCAGCTTAATTGCCATGATTGAACCTTCAATCAATACAGGGGCCTTTTACGCGCACGAAAAAATCTGGCAAAACATCCCGTTTCTGAAACGTCATGAAGCAAAGACACAAGTGAAAACCGCCAGTTTTGCCATGATTCATTTCAGCGTAGCATTCACTGTGACTTACCTGCTGACCGGCGATGCATTCATTGGGGGACTGATGGCAACGATTGAACCCGCGATTAACTCTGTTGCTTATTTCTTCCACGAAAAAGTATGGCTAAGAAAAACCAAAGAGACCGGCAATTTAGCTTACGCATAATCCAGCTCAAGTTAGTTTTCTCCCGGACATTTTAGTTTTCTCCCCTCACACAAAGCAGGCACCAGCCTGCTTTTTCATTTTCTTTAACCACAATCTGCCGGCGGCAAAATATAAATATCACCGGTTTCTGCATACTGCTCTGCACTGCTCTTTTGCCACCATGTGCGCCATTCAGGACTTAATAACGAAGCATCGTTAATCAGCGCCCCCGGTGCGAGTGATGTCAGATTAGTCACGATCGATTTCAGCTCACCATTCCCGGCACACTGTTTGAGCATATGCGGCTTCAGCTGACACGGTGAATTCAGCCCCATGCTGCCCACCAGCTCATAAAAACTTTCCAGCGTGTTGTGGTGGAAGTTTTTCACCCGTTCGCTCTTTTTCTCCACATCAACCGCTTTCGAACGGGTTGGATCCTGTGTGGCAATGCCCGTCGGACAGTTGTTGGTATTACAGTGACGCGACTGAATACACCCCAGAGCAAACATCATGGTTCGTGCAGCATTCACTGTATCTGCACCCATGGCGATTTTGGACAATAATTCAAAACTTGATGCGGTTTTGCCCGAAGCAATGATCCGCACCTGGTCACGCAGGCCAATACCGGTCAGCGCATTATGAACAAAAGCCACGCCTTCCAGACACAGCATTCCCAGCCGGTTACTGAATTCGACCGGCGCGGCACCGGTGCCGCCTTCTGCGCCATCAACTGTAATAAAATCTGGCGTGATACCGGTTTGCAGCATGGCCTTACAAATTCCCAAAAACTCGACCGGATTGCCAAGACAAAGTTTGAAGCCGACCGGCTTGCCGCCACTCAGCTCACGCAACTTTTGTACAAATGACAGCAGAGCCAGCGGCGTGGTGCATTCAGGATTGACAGCCGGGGAGACGCAGTCCCTGTCCATTGGCACCTGACGGATTTGGGCGATTTCCTGAGTAATTTTTGACTTGGGCAGCACACCGCCATGGCCCGGTTTGGCCCCCTGGCTGAGTTTAATCTCAATCATTTTGATCTGCTCCCGGCCTGCCGTTGCCTGAAACGCGGCTTCATCAAAGTTGCCATCCTGATCGCGGCAGCCAAATAAGCCCGAGCCTATCTGCCAGACTAAATCACCACCATGCTTCACATGATATGGGCTGACTCCTCCTTCACCGGTATTATGAAAACAACCTGCTTTTTTTGCGCCGAGATTGAGCGCTTCAATCGCATTCTGACTCAGCGCACCAAAACTCATCGCTGAGATATTCAGATAAGATGCCTCGTAAGGCTGCCGGCAATCCGGACCACCAATGCTAACCCGTTTCTCTGTTGCCTGTACTTTTTGGGGAGCCAGTGAATGCCACAGGCTCAGATAATTTTCTTCCAGCAGATTACGTTGTGTGCCGAAAGCAATAGTATCGCGGACATTCTTCGCCCGCTGATACACCAAAGAGCGCTGTTCACGGTTAAATGGTCGCTCTTCGGTATCGCTGGCAATGAAGTATTGCTGAATTTCAACCCGGAATGACTCAAGAAAATAGCGAAGATAAGCCACCACAGGATAAAGACGGTTCAGGCTGTGATGGCCAAAAAAGAGATCATAAAATCCAACCAGTGTATACGTCAGTGTGATACACGCCAGTGTCAGGGCAAACAGGCTGTCAGTCAGAAAATAAAGGGAAAAGAAAACCAGGTTTCCCAGCGTTGCAATGAGCCAGTAAACCTTTTGCATGATGGTCATAGCATGTCCTTTCAGTCATTCGGGCAAGTGAGAATCATTCGTGTAACACGCCGGTAAAAAGACAAACCGGCATTTTGCAAAGTGTGACCGAACGATCGTTAAAAGTCTATGACATAAAAGTGAATGGAATGTTCCAAAGGGTTGAATAAACAGGTCTCGGATACGCCGGAAAAAACCGACGTGATATTACCTGTTCTGCTCAATCTCTGTTCTGCCCAATCCCTGTTCTGCCCAATCCCTGTTCTGCCAATCAATCAGACAGAGCTAAATCAATGAACTTGCGAACCGTTTGCGGCACAAACTGTTGAGAAGGCCAGACAAAGTAAACACTAAAAGTGTCACTGACCAGTTCAGGCAGGACACGCACCAGTGTCGGGCTCATTCCGGCATTCTGACCAATAAAGTCGGGTAAAAAGCCAATACCAGCCCCGCTTTCAATAAATTTCCGGCAATTTTGCACATCATCCGTGATCACCGCCCCGGACAAACGAATATCAACCGCTCTTCCGGACGGATGATAGAGTGTCAGGTCTCTGCCGACAGGCAACAGCTGAATCATCTGGTGATCCGCAAGGTCGTCTTCATGGTCTGGTGTACCATACTTTTCCAGATAAGCTGACGAAGCCCATAAGCCGACTCTGGAATCTATATATTTCCGGGCAATCATTGCTGAATCAGACAATGGACCAATCCGCACTGCCAGATCAACATTCTCACCAATCAGGTCAACCTGCCGGTTGGTGACCATCAGCTCAATCTGCACGGCCGTATAGGTTTGTGTATACGTATGGATCAAAGGTACCAGCAGTGAATCAGCAATATCCGCAGGCGCAGTAATCACCAGTTTACCGGACGGTTGCTGTGTGATCGACGATAACTCCTGCTCGGCAGAAGCCACTTCAGACAGTGCCCGTACACAATGTTCATAGTAACGACGGCCCGCGGCTGTCACGCTCAGCTGACGGGTGGTTCGCTGAATCAGCGTGACGCCCAGCCGCTGTTCGAGACGCGCAATTCTGGCACTGACCGTCGAGGTGGGCATCCCCAGCCGGGCTGCCGCCCGTGTAAAGCTTTGTGCATCGACAACTTCGACAAACACATCAATATGTTCCAGGTTCACAGCCATTCTCTCCGTTTATTATCCATAAATCAGGATAGTTAATTCAGTTTTTACAGTCTAGTGAATAAATCACTTTTGCCGTAGGATTACCCTCATCAACTGACTGGTATCGCCGTTTTGCTATCGCAACCGGCATCAATGAAAACCATCAGCAAGAATGAACGCATCAGCGAACAAACACTTTATATTCTGCGAAGCATTTCAGGAGGCGAGCATGAAAAAATTTCCGACTTACTTTATCTCACACGGTGGCGGCCCATGGCCCTGGATTCCTGATATGCGCGCGGCTTTTTCGAATCTGGAAACGTCCTTAAAAGAGATGGTTGCAGCGTGGGACACACCACCCAAAGCGATTTTGATGATTTCCGGTCACTGGGAAGAAAAAAGTGTTGCGATCATGGCTTCTCCAAAGCCCCCGATGGTTTATGACTATTACGGTTTCCCGGCTGAGACTTATCAAATCAGTTATCCGGCACCCGGTGCGCCCGAACTGGCAGAAAAGACACTGTCACTACTGACCGAAGCAGGTATTCCGGCTCATCTGGATCACAAACGGGGATTTGACCACGGCACATTTGCCCCGCTGGCGGTGATGTATCCTGAAGCCAATATTCCGGTATTTCAGATCTCACTGATGAAATCTTATGATCCGGCAATCCATATGGCGATCGGTCGTGCACTGGCATCACTGAGAGAAGAAGGTGTGGCGATCATCGGCTCCGGACTGAGTTATCACAACCTGAGACTATTCGGACCACAGGCAAAAGAGCCTTCAACTGTATTCGACCACTGGCTGAATGACACACTGACTCAGGCACCAGAAAGCCGGACACCTTCCGTCATCGACTGGACCAGCGCGCCTTACGCCCGGATTTGTCATCAGCATGAAGATCATCTGATGCCTCTGTTCGTCGCACTGGGTGCTGCTGAGGAAGATACGGCGACCCGGATTTATCATGATGAAGGATTATTCGGCGGAGTGACGGCTTCGAGCTACCAGTTTGGGTCATAGTACGATGAAAGCGCGTTGTTAACTTAACCGTCCCGGATTTGATAAATCCGGGACGGATTGTTTCTTACCTGCAAACGAGCCACTTTATCGGTTTGTCATCCTTCCCTGACATCAAAATTTCACTTTTTTATGTGGTAACCCGCATAACAAACGTCCGGGCTTTACTGAGACCCAAATACCGGTTTACCGGGCTTTATTCACTGGATACGATAACCCGGAGTAAATGAGATTACAGGTTGCAAAAAGCAACAAATTGTCGCATTGTTTGATTATAAGGTCATGAAATATGAAAAAGGTGAACTCTTATGGCAACCAGTGTCCGGCTGGATGATGCATTCGTCAAACATGTCAAAATCCATGCTGAAGCAGAAAGCCGCTCTGTCCCCAAACAGATAGAGTATTGGGCAAAAATCGGACAGATTATGATTGATAATCCTGACTTACCTTACGAGTTTGTCCGGGAAGCGCTGCTGGCTTCTGAGGAAGTGAAATCAGGAAACATGACGCGTTATGAGCGAAAAACAAAAAGAAAATAAACTCTCCGTCTATCAAACAAACCGCTTTGAAAAACAACTGAAAAGGCTTTCTGAAACACAACTTCAGCGGATTGAAGATGAAATTGATTTAATCATTGAAAACCCCAAACTGGGGACACGCAAGAAAGGAGATTTATCTCATCTTTGGGTACATAAATTTAATTTGGAAAGAAAACAGATACTTTTGGGGTATTCATGGGTTGAAGACCGCCTTGAGCTCTATCTGCTGAACATCGGACCGCACGAAAATTATTACGAAACCATGAAAAAAAGTCGCAGGCTGGATCTGAAGACGATTGGATAGATAATTCAGTTCCGGATTTGATAAATCCGGGAGAATAACCCTTCATCCGTTGGATAAAAATCCATCTTCACTACTTTACAAACCGGTCATCATAAACAATATTTTAATATAAAATATGTTGAATATTAAGTTTCAGAACATTCTCTGATTCCCCCGGGTAAATACATGGAGCATGAAATATCTGATGTCGTCGCACCAGATGTGCGCTTTCGATCTTCTGAGTACCAGCTACTCGAAAAAATTGGTGAAGGCGGTTTCGGACAAGTTTTTAAAGCCATTCATAACCGTACCCGGAAAAACGTCGCCATCAAATTTCTGACGTTCAATTCAAAAGAACCGGCAGAAAAGCGACAACGGAATATTGCCCGCTTTCACCGCGAGTGTGACCTGATTCGCCGCCTGAATCATCCCAACATTGTCTCGTTGATTGATAAAGGTCAGCAAGGCAGCGATCTGCTCTACGCGGTTTATGAATTTGTCGATGGCGTCACCCTGAAAGACTACCTTGCCAGCCACGGTCCGATACCGCCAACCGAAGCGGCTGAAATCATGGCCTGTGTACTGGATGCGCTGGCACACGCCCATGAGCAGGGGGTGATTCACCGGGATATCAAACCGGCCAATATCATGCTCTATCACGTGGGTGCCAAACGCCACGTCAAAGTGCTGGATTTCGGAATCGGCACGTTCAGGCTTGACGCCCGGCAAGAAAATTATCAAACCCTGACCCTGACACAGGAAACGCTTGGCACGCCCACCTATAGTGCCCCGGAACAACTACGGGGAGAACCGGCCCTGCCCCAGACCGATCTCTATATCTGGGGACTGGTGTTTCTGGAATGCTTAACCGGCGTCCCCACGATTCAGGGCCGGAGTGTCGCCGCGGTGTTTCATCAACAGTTAAGTACCGCAAATGTACCACTGGGGCCACTGGCCGGTCATCACTCTGCGCTGTTCTTCCGGCGTATTCTCAATAAAAAACCACTGGAGCGCCCCGGTAATACGGTGGAAGTCTATCAGGAGTTTTGTCAGCTTCATTTCGCAGATTTAGAGCCCGGCCATACGGTTTCGCGCCCTGCAGACATCAGCCAGGAGATGACGGAGATCAACCCGGTTCAGCGATCCTATTCTCAGCTCACAGAAAGAAAACAGATCGCCGTGCTGAGTATCATTTTAACCCATCACCGGATTAAATCGCCTGAAGTCAGTGACTTATCACCAGCCTCACTGGACATTCCGGACATGATGCATACCGATCAAATGCATCAGTGTATTGATATTGCCGTCCGTTACGGCGCCACCCATGTTGGCACATTAGGTGATACCCTGCTGTTTTACTTTGGTTATCCGGTTGCAGGAGACAATGACAGCCGGCTTTGTGCCCGTGCAGCTCTGGATTTGCTATCAAACCTGAATGCAAAGCAGGCGCAGCTCTCGGCCCGGCATGGTCTGATCTGTGAGATCAAAAGCGGACTTCATACCGGCATGATGTGCAGTATTGATGGCGGATTACCTGAAGGTCATGTGGCCAGCCATGCGATGCATCTCGCCCGTAGCGCCGCACCCGGCAAGATTGTGTGTTCAAAACAGATACAGGTGTTACTGGAAAACCAGCTGATTTTTGAACCACTCTCTGCCAGCCCCGCGCCAGAAACTTCGCCTCTGTATTTATTACAGGGAGAGCAGCTATCGGAAGCGTTTGGTTTTCTGCGCAGCACCCACAGACACCGGGCTTTCTTTGGCCGGGAAACGCTCCTCAGCCAGCTGATCGCATCTGTTGAGGCCGTTGACCAGCCGTGTACTACCCAACAGCGGCTTATCCATCTTCGTGGTGAAGCCGGGATTGGTAAATCCCGGTTGCTGTCTGAACTCAACGAAAGACGACCTGACCAGACACAACTGATCCTGCAATGCCTGCCTGAATATCAAAATAATTCACTGTATCCGGTACTGAACCTGCTGATCTTTCGTTATCAGCTGGATAGCCCGGATGGTTACCAACGGCTGTGCCGGGCGATCGAAACATTGCCCTTCGAACCTGACAGCAAACGTCAGAGTCTGGCGGTGCTCTGGATCTGGTGTCATCCGCAATCGCACGCTTTAGCCGCAATCAGCCTCACCGATGAAAAGCAGCATCGTCAGCAACTGGCTTCTATGCCACTCCAGCAACAGCGGGCATGTTTATTTTTGTCTCTCGGTCATCTTTTGTGTCCGTCAACGCGCCGGTCCTCTTCTTCCGGACAGCAACACTGCCTGTTTATCTGTGAAGATTTACACTGGGCAGACCCAGCCACAATTGCATTTATCCGGGATTTCACAGAATCAGCCCCCTTTATTGAAGGACATTGTTGCTGGATCAACACCTCCAGAGAAACGATACCGCCCGTATTAGACGGTCAGTCAACCACGACACTGACACTGGACAAACTCAGCCATCAGGAATGCCGGCATTTTATTGATTACCTGTTTGACGGTCAGCCGGTCAGTGACAAAGTAATTGCGTTGCTTATCGGACGCAGCGACGGCAACCCATTGTTTTTAGAAGAACTCATCAGTTACATCCGTCACCGGGAGCTGGTTCGTCAGGTCAATGGCCGGATTGAATTTGTTGTGAATGATCCGGGCATTCATGTACCGGAAACCTTAAGGGAATCATTACAATATCAACTCGATCAGCTGACCTTTGCCAAAGATACCGCATTACTGGGCGCTGCGATTGGCCGCTCTTTCAGTAAATCCCTGCTCTTTTGCGCTTCCGGTAAAGAAAAAACCCAGATTCAGGCTGATCTGGACGAACTGCAACGGGCAGAACTGATCTTGATTCAGCGCAACGTGGACGACAATCAGTACGTATTTCAGCATGCATTAATCCGGGATGCGATTTATGAAAGTGCGCCCCGTCATCAGGCGGTTCACCGGCAAATTGCCCGGGCACTTGAATCGATGGCAACTGACGCCACAATGGCGCCGCAGGCCGCGCTGCTGGCGCACCATTGGGCGCTCACTGAAACACCGGAGCAGGCCATTCCCTATTATCTTCAGGCGGGAGAAGTCTCTTCCGGCGCTTTTGCTGTCGATGACGCAATTCATTATTTCAGTCAGGCTCTGGCGCTGATACAGACGATAAATAAGGCCGACCCCCAAACAGAAACCGCCGGTAAAAGCGCGTGTTTCAGCCAGCAACCGTTTGTCAGTAAGCAACCATGTATCAGCAAGCAAAAATGCAGCGCCGATACCGGACTGGCGGACAACTACATCAAACTGGGCCGCCATGAACAGGCAAGGCAACATTACCGGTCCGCGATTCAGGAAGCAGAAAAGTATGACCCGCTGACCTGTGCGAAACTCTGTATCAAATACGGCAAGTCGTGGGAAACACTGCACGATCATACTCAGGCACTGGCAGCACATGATCAGGCTGAGCAGCAGCTCAACCGCCAGACACAACATGGCCGGGAATGGTGGCAGGTCTGGCTTCATCTTCAGGTTGCCCGGCTGGATGTCTATTACTGGCGAAATGATGTTGCAGCAATGCGGCGGCTGACGGAGGTCATAGCGCCGGAAATCGAACACATCAATGACCCCCTGTCCAAAGCCTTTTTTTATGATGCGCAGTTGCAGCTTCAGTTCAGACAAACCCGTTACAAAATGACAGAGGATGATGTTGAGATCGCGCAGAAGGCTTATCAAACCTCGCTCGAAACCAGCCATAACGGGCAACAGATCCACAGTCTGTTCAGCCTCGGCGTCTGTTGCCTGTTCAGTCAGCACTATGATGAAGCCGATATCTATCTCCATCAGGCATTAACGCGGGCGAATAAAGAATCAGATGCCACTCAAAAAACCCGCTGTCTGTCCTATCTGGCATTGCTGTGCCGGATAAACGGCAACTGCGAAGCCACCAGAGATTTTGCCACTCAGGCGCTGACCTGTGCAGAAAAGTCTGACATGCAGGATTATATCGCGCTGGCCAGTGCCAATCTGGCATGGGTCGCTTACAAACACCAGGCGTATTCACAGGCCCGGACACTGCTGCAAACCAGCCATCACATCTGGCAGGCTTTATCCGGTGAATTCCCGTTCCCGCTGCAATGGGTCGCGCTGCTGGTTGAACTGGATCTGCTGATGATTTCAGGCGATCCCGCTACGGCGCCCCCGGAATCACGTGTTGATGAAATCGTGGCGATGCTGACCGATGTCAGTCAGCACGACTTACCCGATCTCATCATCGCACCACTGAAAACTGCCCTCAGGCAAACACAACACTCCCCGCATAACGCTCCGTTCGTTCATCAGGCCTTAGATGGGGCAAAAAAGCTGGGTTATCTTTAATAGTTAAGGAAAAATCATGAAAGTAACCAGTTCAGATTACGAACCCTATGTAGGTCCAGACGGCCATTTAACCGAGCGTTCACAGGAGTTATTCATCATTCGCAAGAATGGTCAGGGTGCGGTTTTACTCAGATATAATGATTATGTCAACAAAGAGCAAGTTCATGATCGAAAGTACGGAAAAGAGGATAAGCAAGTTTCAACAACAGAAGGAAACAATGAATCTGGCGCTCAACTGATCGAATGGTGCTACAACGAGTCCAACCATCACTTTTTCTTTGAAACAGAGTTACAACTTCATCCGATAAATCTGACCGGCCCGGCCCTGACAAAAGTCACTCAGTGGAATCTGGACAATGCCATTTACCCGGAAGGGGTTTCCCCGCAAGCGCTGAATCTCCAGCCCGGATACCTGCTTGACCTGCGTATCCTGCAGATGAACCGGATTCTCCTGCCCACACAGGAACAGGAGACAAAGCAACAGGAAACGGACGATCATTATCTCGATACACCGATTGAAATAATAGAGCTGAGTGAAAAAGAGAAAGGAAGAGGATTCCGGTATGGTATCTCATTTCCACCTGCCGATATTAAGCCGCAGCTGACGGATACTCATATCAATGAAAATCTGTACATTGTGTCGTTTGCCAATCCGCTGAAAGGCCGGGAAGCACATAAGTTTTACCCATATCACATCCACTATGTCAGCGCCGAACAGCTTGATAAACCGGATGTGATTGACTTTGAAGAAGACCAAGAGACCGATCTGAATACCTTACTTCCGTCCCTTTCAAAAGAGAAAAAGCACTGGACTAAAGACGAGGTCATCATTAATACCAAAAGAGTCGCAGCGCAAACACTCGCCCGTTATTACCGGGATGCCGGTGTTCAGACGGGTGCAATCAATCCGCTGGATGTCAAAGGAGAGAAAACGCCAGACTCTGATTCTGGTTTGAAATCATACATATCCCTGGTTGACACGACCGGTGACTCTGACATTGACAGAAGCCGCAATGGCACCATCTGTATGATTGCGAATTTGCATAGCTTCCTGAAATAAAGGGAACCTGATGACACGCAAAACCTACCAGCGGGGAACCCACCGGGCCTGTTCCCCGCAGGCAACCTATGAAAAAATCGCCCCATGGCTTCTGGATATGGGCATTACCCGTGTCGCCAATATCACTGGCCTTGACCGGATTGGCGTGCCTGTAGTGACGGTCTGCCGGCCGGATTCCTGTGCTATTTCCGTGGCGCAGGGCAAAGGGCTGGACCTGATTTCTGCCAAAGTGTCCGGCATCATGGAGGCCATCGAAAGCTATCACGGTGAACATATTGACCTGCCATTAAGACGGGCCAGCTATCATGAGTTGCGCCAGAAACAGGCGGTGGTTGATGTGGATACGCTGCCAAAACTCGCCTTCAGTCAGTTCAGTGAGCACGCCCGGATACTCTGGGTGGAAGGTCAGGATCTGCAAACCAGCCAGCCGTTGTATGTCCCCTATGAAATCGTCCATTGTGATTACACGCTCCCCCTGCCCACCGGCAGTGGCGCACTGGTGATGAGCACCAATGGACTGGCTTCCGGCAATACGGTTGAAGAAGCCATTGTCCACGGTTTATGTGAAGTGATTGAGCGCGATGCGCTCACCCTCTGGGCGATTGAACAGCAGTGGCTGGCAGACCGGCAGAAAACATCAGCGATGCATACACGCCGGCTGGATCCTGCTTCTGTCGATGATATCGCCTGCCGTCAGGTGCTTGACCAGCTCTTTCAGGCAGAGATGCAGGTACAGGTGTGGGATATTCGCGCGGATACCGGGCTGCCGACCTTCTTCTGCCGCATTGCCCCAGGCGATAGCCGTGACACAAAAAACCATCTCCGGCCCGGTCCGGCCTTTTCGTCTTCGGGCTCCGGCACACATCCCTGCAAAGGCATTGCATTACTGAGAGCCTTAACCGAAGCGGCACAAACCCGGCTCACCATGATATCCGGTTCAAGAGACGACATCGAAGCCAATGATTACCGGCACGGTGAACCCGAATACCTGCCAGATTCCCCCATAGATGGCTGCTGTAGTTTTACGGACATTCCTTCCTGGTCACTCGGCAGCTTTGAGGATGATATCGCCCTGATTCTTGACAAACTCAACCAGATTGGCATCCCGCAGACAGCTGTAATCAATCTGGAAAAAGCACCCTATCATATTCCGGTAGTCAGGGTGGTCGTGCCGGGGCTGGAAGGTATTCATGGCACGCCCGGTTATGTGATGGGCAAACGGGCAATCGCTTACAGAAACACACTGGAAAGCTCCCGGAATCAGGGTCATATGGTCACAGGAGACGAACACCGATGAGTATCATTGTATTTAGCGGTCCAACCCTTTCTCCGCAGGAAGCCAGGCCGATACTTCAGGCGGATTATCGCCCGCCCGCCAAACAGGGTGATATTTATCTCGCCACTCTGGAACGGCCCACCATCATCGTGTTGATTGATGGCTATTTTGAAAGCGTGCCCGCGGTATGGCACAAAGAAATTCTTTATGCCATGTCAGAAGGTATTCATGTTTACGGATGCGCAAGTATGGGCGCGCTGCGGGCAGCTGAGCTGGCACACTTTGGCATGAATGGGTTCGGCTCTGTATTTGAGCTCTATCAGCAGCAGGTGCTGGAAGATGATGATGAAGTGGCGCTGGTGCACGGCCCGGCTGCACTGGGATATCCGGCCGCCTCGGAACCGATGGTCAACATCAGGGCAACACTGAACAATGCGGTCACCCGCGAGGTCATCACCCCGGACACTGCCTCGCAGTTAATCATCCTCCTCAAACAGTTGTGGTATCCGGATCGCAGCTATGCCAGGCTGCTTGCCTGTGCAGAGCCACTGTTAGATCCGCTGGCATGGCAACAACTCAAGCAGCTGACCGAATCAGAGACCATTGATGTGAAAAAGCAGGATGCCCGGCAGTTACTGGCACAATTGGCTCTGATTCCGGATCCCGCTCAGCTCCCGGCCAAACAGGTGACTTATCATTTTTCCCCGACCGATGCCTGGGAAAGGCTAACGGCAGAGCTCAATCACAAGCGAAAAATGCAACAGCATGCGTTCAGTGCAGCAGAACTGTGGCGGGAACTCAAACTTGACGGCTGTTTCTATCAACGCAGACAACAGGCACTCTGTCGCAAATCTACCCTGCGGGCTGCACAACGGTATCACCCGGTGCTGGAAGGATCTCCCAAACAAACGGCATTGCTTGAGCTGGCTTGTCAGCAGTCTGCCTGTTGCGGAGGTGAAGTCGATTTCAACCAGCTCAGCCAGTGGCTGCAAACCCAGCAAATCGGGCTTTCAGAATTCGATACACTGGTCCATCAACAGGCGCTGTTCACCTGGCTGTATCAGATCGATCATCAAATAGAAGAAGAGATGCTCGACATACTTAAACTGGAACAATCTTTTGCAGATTATCACGCCAGAATTCTCAGTAAACAAGAGGCACCAGCGGCCTCACTTTCAGCATTGGGCCTCAATGAGAAGGAGTTATGGCAGTGGTTCTTTACGGTTCGTCATTCACAACATCATCAGCAAACACATCATCAGTATAATCAGGACAGTCCCCAAAATACGAACAGCATCAGTCCCGAACAAAATAACAGGGACAGTCCCGAAAACTGTTGGGCGGCATTTGGCTTTGCTTCTCAGGAAGAGATGAAAGCAGCGGTGCTGCAAGACTATCAGTATCATCACTGCCGGAAATCATGAAATCAAAAAAACAGAGGGTCATCGGCTTTACCCTGAAAGCAAATGACCCTCACGCACATTCAAACCAGCCGGAATGAGTGCAGTTCAGCCTGTCTTACTGGCCGATCAAGGCTGGAATCCCCGGCAACTGCCCCACCGCTGCCAGTGAGCCGACACAAACTACAAATGCAATGCCCGGAATCAGGTATTTGTCTTTCGCTGAAAGCGATTCAGCACGCTCACGATCGCCAATCAACCCCATATTATCGAGCAGCATCGTGGTCGCCCAGCCAAATACCGGATTGACGAATGCGCAGGCAAAAATACAGATACCGGCACTCAGTGAATCTTTATGCTTGTGAATCATTTGCATCCCGGCTTCCAGCAAAGGCAGGAATACGCCAACAATCAACGCAACACGCAGGACCGGCTCCCACATTGCCAAATCCATCGGATAGCCTAAAACCGATGCCAGAATACACATCACCCCGGTCAGAATCGCTCCGCCGGGAATCGGCCGTTTGGCAATCGCCGCCGGGATCATATAGGTTCCCCAGGAAGACGCTAAGTTGCCGCCCCCCAGCAAAGAGCCCACGCCCTGCCGAACCGAAGCACCAACCATGGTGTCATCGACATCCATCAGCACGCCTTTCGCTTCTTTCGGATAATTGAGTTCCTGAAAGACCCGGTGGCCGAGATAATCCGGTGACCACATCGCCACAGCCAGCAGTGCAAACGGTATCACCGCGATAAAATGCGCCATATTTGGCCAGCCTAACTGCCAGCCGGTCTCTTCTCCCCACCAGTAAAACGGACTGAAATGCGGCAGACCCGGCCCGGTGGTAAACGCAAAATCAGCGCCCATGATATAAGCAACAATCCCGGCAATGGCCGAGCACAGAGGAATCGCCAGCCAGCGCTTATTGACCTTGGCCAGATAAGCATAAACCAACACGGTCACACCTATCACCGCAAACGAAATATAAGCATGATCACTGCCCGCAGCCCAGGCCTCTGTTTTATTGATCTGACCAATCAGCCCGACGGCCCCTAAATAGATGAGCAACCCGCCCCGCACCCCGACGCCGGTGAGCGTCATCAGCTTTGATCCGCCTTTGGTGAAGGCCAGTATTAACCCGAACACACACACCATCAGCCCCAGAGCCAGCGGGTGTCCGCCCGCCGCTGCGATCAGCGGAATCAGCGGAATCATCGGCCCGTGCGTTCCGGCCAGATTCGCGTTTGGATTTAAGATAGCGGAGAACAGAATGACAAACAGCGCCCCCGCAATCAGTAATTCATACCGGACATTTTCTGCGACAAATTCCGGGGACAGACCAAACTGTGCTGCAAATGCAGCAACCATGGCCGTCACCATCACCACTTTACCAATCGTGGCAGCCAGTGCCGGTACCCAGTCTTCAATTTCGATGCTGTAATCACGGAACGGCAAGTGAACACCCCAGCGCCGGAAACTCATGATCTTCAGATCATGATTTAAAAACTCCTCCCGGTTTTCAAACTCCTGCGCCTTGCGACGCATATCTTTATAAAACGTCTTGCTTTTTTTAGACATGTAGTCCTTCCTTATTGGAGATCGGGTTTTGCCAGGTTCAGTCTGGTTCCGCTTACTGCCTGGTATACCGGCCTTCGACCAGTACAAGACGCCATCCCAGACGCTACCTACATCTCTATTGTAGTAATAAAGAGGGAAAAAAGACTGCGGCCTGACCCGATGATGAGTCACCGAAAGGCAAATACCTTCCGGACAGAACAAAATGACAACACCTGACCGAGTCTAGAAAAATCATTCACATGAATTATTGATTTAAATTAATTCATACGCCCAACTTCGGTTGTAGGGTGATATTTTCAAACAGACTTGTAATGACGCGCACAGTTTTTGAGTAATTTATCAATAGTTACAACCAATCTGGTGATAACCGAATGAAACTATCTGAACATGCTGACCATACGGAACAACTCTTTGGCATTCGCGCAGAAGAGATTCATCAGTGGATTGACGAATTTTTTGATCACAATGGCCAGGATCATTTCCGGACAATGGCAGGCAAGCTGGACTATAACCCTTACGATCACCGCCGTTTCCGCCATTGTAAAGAAGCACTGGCTGAAGCCATTCAAACCTTTGGTGACCGGTATACTCACCAACAAATCAAAGACGTGTTTGAAACTCATATCCGGGATGATTACGACGGCTATCTGCCCTCACGCTCAGACTTCAGGAATGATACTTTTCTTGCCCGGTTTCATGATGAGGCAGACAAAGGGACGCCGGACGAGGTACTGGATGCCAGCGAATTAGCAGACTATTTTGAAGGATTACATGATACAGATCCGGACCATGCCCCGTCTCTGAACCGTTTCAGTTTGCGCATCGTCCTGCCTACCGTTGCCGCCATTGTGCTGTTTATCACCGCCATTATCTATGTGATTGTGCCACTCGCCGAAGACGCCATGCTGGGGCAAAAACGCCAGATGCTGAAAGCACTGACCTCAACAGCGGTGAGTATCGTCACGAACTATGTGGCACTGGAACAGCAAGGCATTTTGAGCACGGAAAAAGCACAACAACAGGCCGCCGCAGAAATTCAGGCTATGCGCTACGGTCCGGACAACAAGGATTACTTTTTCATTACGGACATGCACCCGAGAATGGTCATGCATCCTTACCGCAGCGATCTGAAAGGTAAAGATCTCACCCATTATACCGACAGTAAAAACACCAGCGGCGTGCCGGTGTTTACCGAGATCACCCGGCTGGTCAAAGCTTCACAGCACGGATTTCTCGAATATCAGTGGCAATGGAAAGACGATCCAACAGTGACCGCAGCCAAAATGACATATGTGGAAGGTGTCACAGCGTGGCACTGGATTATAGGGACAGGCGTCTATCTGGATGATGTTCAACAAGAAATCGACCGGCTTGAAAACACCCTCTACCGGGTATTTCTTGCCATTACACTCGGGCTGACCGGTATCATGGGGTATGTGATATCCCAGTCCAAGGTGATTGAAAACCGTAAAAAGCGGGCAGAAATGGCACTGCACGAAGCAAAAAATCGTTATCGTGCTTTGGTTGAGTCTTCGAATGAGGGGTATATTCTTGAAGCTGACGGGCAGATCCTGTTTTCCAACTCGCGGTTGCATCAGTTACTCGGCTATACCGACACTGAACTCAAATCTCAGTCAATCTGGGAAGCTTTATTTCCCGACAGCCCTCAAAACAGCAAGGCGTTGACCCATCTGTTACAACTATTTGAACAGGCTACCGAACCCGGAGAGTTTGAGGCCCGGCTTCAAGCCAAAAGCGGCCAGCAAATCGACATCATTTTAAGTACATCCAGAATCTTTTTGTCCGAAAAGCCCGGACATGTTATCTCATTCCGGCCCATCATCCGCAAAATTTATGGCGGGCGTTTCGGCACAATCAAACGTGGCACGGATTATCAGAGAATCAGTGCCGGTATCGTGACAGACATCGAGCAGGGGAAAAGCCACGGGAATGTCGTCGAGTCTCTGAACCAGCTCCCGGATTTGATCCGGGAAATGATTGAAACCGGTGCCCGGCCGGACTACTTGCGTCGCCTGATCGGCAGTACGTATGATGCCGCCATCTGCCGGTTTATTGAACTGACGATTGAGGATATTGGTCAGCCACCGGTCCCCTTTTCGTTTATCTCTTTTGGCAGCAATGCCCGACATGATATGACACTATTCTCTGATCAGGATAATGCGATTGTGTTTGCAACCCCGGAAGATTCTGATCTGAAGTCGATCCGGCGCTATTTTCTGCATCTGGCAGAAAAGGTATGCGCCATGCTTGATCAGGCCGGTTACAGTTATTGTGAGGGGTTAATCATGGCTTCGAATCATCAGTGGTGCCTGAGCCAGAAAGAGTGGGAAGCCAATTTCAGCCACTGGATCGCACAGGCGTCACCGGCATCGATTCTGGAGCTCAATGTATTTTTCGATATCCGTTCGACTTACGGGGAAGCATCGCTGGTTGACGGGATTCAGTCTCACATTCAGCACCTGCTGCACCAGCATCCGGAATTTTTGCCGATCTATGCACAGAACTGCCTGTCTTACGAAGTTCCGCTGAATACCGCCGATGAGATCAAAACAGAAAACTATGAAGGAAAAGCCTCGCTGAACTTAAAAGACTGTTTAAGGCCAATGGAAATCTTCTGCCGGATTTATGCACTGAAACATGATATCCGTGAAAGTAACACGATGGCACGACTAAAACAGTTACATGCAGCTGCAGAGCTTGATAGTAAAACATTCCGGGAAATGGTGTATATCTTCGATCATATCTGGCATCTGCGCTTTATGAATCAGATCATCGAATATACGGATCTGCGTCAGGTCAATGATGTTTTGGCTATCAATGATTTGACCTGGCTTGAACAGGAGAATCTGAAAAATGTGCTGAGCCGGATTTCATTTTTGCATGAGAAAGCAGAGCGGGACTTTTTGCAGGCCGGAGGACAGAACTTTCTGTAAGCAGGCTCTTTTTTACCTCTGGTAGTGTCTGTCCTTACAAAATTAATAGAAAATTAATAGGGACAGGCACTGAAAAACTTAATTATTGATTTGATCATGTATTGACTCCTGTCACAAAATTTAAGTTTCATTTTACATGAATTTTGCAGTTTCAATGCCAAATCAGTCGCAACCTGAATACTATGACTTTTCATCTATATTTATTTGCTGCAAGCTCTTGCTATTCATCCACAATTTCACCGGATCAGATGACCATAGCCCGCTCACAACTGATATCTCTCGATGTCACGCCTTATTATCACTGCGTGTCCCGCTGTGTCCGGCGTTCATTTCTATGTGGAGAAGATTCTGTCACTGGAAAATCTTATGAACATCGCCGGGACTGGCTGGAAAGCCGGATTTTAAAACTGGCGACCATCTACTGCATTGATATTTGTGCCTATGCTGTCATGACAAATCACTATCACTTAGTCGCGCATGTGAACCGCTCAAAAGCGGAGTCTTTGAGTACATTTGAAGTGATCGAACGCTGGCAACAGGAGCATCATTTACCCTGGTTAATTCAGCGGTTTGTGAAACGACAGCTCTCCTGCAAAGCAGAAATCAAACGCTGTCATCAAATCATTCAGCAATGGCGGGAAAGGTTATATTCTCTGAGCTGGATGATGAAGGAGCTCAATTTTAACATCGCATTACAAGCCAACCGGGAAGACCACTGCACCGGGCACTTCTGGGAAGGACGGTTCAAATCTTATGCGCTTTTAGATGAAGCGGCCTTACTCGCGGCGATGACGTACACAGATCTCAATCCTGTCCGGGCAAAAATAGCTGAGACGCCGGAAACATCACAATACACATCACTAAAAAAGCGACTGGATGCGCTGGAAGAACATCAACCAACACCACACGGCTTGTATCCATTTATTGGAGATAGACACCCGGAGCAGCCAGCAGGTATCCCTTTCCGGCTCTCCGATTATATTGAATGGGTTGATTTCACCGGACGACAGCTCCGTCAAGACAAATGTGGATATATCAGCCAAGATCAACCCGCCATTCTCACCCGTTTGTCACTCAGTCAAACCAAAGCGCTGGAACTCGTCACTCATCTTGAACGAAGAAGAAAACGATGGATTGGCAGCCCCGGGCATCTGCTCCTTGCAAAACAACGCCTGAATAAAAAACGAATCGATGGGTTAGCAATATAATCCATCAATATTTCATGCCAGACAACCTGACATTTCTGTTGACCTTCAATGAAGGCACTTCAATCTTCGTTTAAAATAGCGGATTTTTATCACCAAACCTATAAACCGGATAAAACTGAATTGCATGTGTCAGCATTTCTGATCATCAGGTATGTCCTTTTTATCTTCTTTTCGGGTCTGTCCCTTTTATCTTCCCTCTGTCTTCTATGAACAGTCCTCTATGAACAAGGTCTGTCCCTATTCATAAAGGACTGTCCCCATTCATTTCTATTCCTTTCCTAAGCAATGCCGGAAAATTACGCTCAAAATAATCATATCACTGAAATATCATCGTGAGTTGGGTACAATTATGTAACATATATTCAATTGCTATTGATCAAACAGATTGAATAATGGCTGGCAGTTTTGGACAAACAGCCAGTGAACAACCCAATAGGTTCAAAAACAACGAGAGGAATGATGACTAAAGGTATAGATAAGTACAGTATTGACAGTACTGACTACACCATCGGCCAGGATAATGTGCAGAAGTGGGGATTTGATGTACACAATCCGGTGTTTGGTATCAGTGCAGGTTTAATTATTTTATTTCTGGTCGCGGTGTTGGTTGTCGATCCCGCATCCGCCAAAGCGGCTTTAGATGGCGTGAAATGGCAAATTATCGGCAGTTTTGACTGGCTGTTCATCTGGTCCGGTAACATTTTCGTTATTTTCTGTCTGGGACTGATTATCTCGCCACTGGGAAAAATCCGCCTTGGCGGGACTGATGCAACAGCCGATTACTCTTATATTTCCTGGCTTTCAATGCTGTTTGCTGCCGGCATGGGGATTGGCCTGATGTTCTGGAGTGTCGCAGAACCAGTTGCCTATTATACCGGCTGGTATAAAACGCCGCTGAACGTTGCTGCGCATACACCAGAAGCAGCAAAGCTGGCGCTTGGTGCCACTATGTATCACTGGGGGCTGCACCCATGGGCAATTTATGGCGTCGTCGCACTGTCACTCGCTTTCTTTGCATACAACAAAGGTCTGCCACTTTCCATGCGCTCTATTTTCTACCCGATTCTGGGGGATCGCGCCTGGGGATGGGCCGGAAATATTGTTGATACTCTTGCCGTTGTTGCAACATTATTTGGTCTGGCGACCTCTCTCGGGCTTGGCGCACAGCAAGCTGCCAGCGGGATTCATCATGTATTCGGACTCGATTCAGGGATTGGGCTGCAAATCACCGTAATTATTGGTGTTACATTACTGGCGACGGTTTCAGTCGTCCGCGGGATTGATGGTGGTGTCAAAACCATCAGTAACATCAACATGGTGATTGCTTTTCTGCTGCTGATTCTGGTCGCACTGATCGGTTATGCGATTGTACTGGGTAATATCGGCACTACAATCTCAGCTTATATTGAAAACTTTATTCCGCTCAGCAACCCTCATGGCCGGGAAGACGAAGCATGGTTCCAGGGCTGGACTGTTTTCTACTGGGCATGGTGGATTTCCTGGTCACCATTTGTCGGCATGTTCATTGCGCGTGTTTCGAAGGGACGTACCGTTCGTGAGTTTATGACCGCCGTCTTACTGGTTCCAACCGCTGTCACTGTCGTGTGGATGTCCACTTTTGGTGGGATGGCGATTGATCAGGTGGTTCATCATATTGGTGAGCTGGGTAATCAGGGACTGACCGATGTGTCTCTGGCCATGTTCCAGATGTTTGATGTACTTTCCTATGGATCAGTTTTATCCATCATCGCCGTTGTGCTGGTGCTGGTTTTCTTTATTACTTCGTCAGATTCCGGCTCTCTGGTTATCGACAGTATTACTGCAGGCGGGAAAATGGATGCACCGGTTGCCCAGCGTATTTTTTGGGCATTAATGGAAGGTGCCATTGCCATGACGCTGTTGTGGGTCGGTGGCACTGAGTCGGTTCAGGCACTTCAGGCCGGAGCCATCTCAACAGCCCTGCCATTTACGTTTGTTCTGCTGCTGATGTGTGTCAGCCTGCTGATGGGCATGCGGACAGAGCGTCGTTAACCTGTTCATATAGCGTTTTCACTGAATCAAATCCCCTTCCCTGACGGTGGGGGATTTTTATACAGGATCAAAAGTTTCAACTGGATCTGAAAAATTAATCCGGCGGTCCGGGCTATCATTATCACAGGCTATTATTCTCACAGGCTATCATTCCCAAAACTGCCGGATCGGGATTGTGCGATCATAATGATGTGCAATCTGCGCCTGAAACAATTCTGCTGTTGCCACAGCATCGGTAAGCGCATGGTGTGGGGTATACAGTGGCAGGCCATAACGGGAACGACTGAGCCCCAGCCTGACAGATTCGGGTTTATACCCCCGAAGCCGCTTAAGAATGCCACCATTCCGTTTTTGCTGAATTTGGGTTTCTACCCGCATCGTGTCAATCAGCGGGAACTCAATACCTTCAGCAATACGGAGTTGCAAAGCCCGGTCAAAGAATTCCCGTTCGATTTTCTGATAATGCACCACCATAATTTTTCCAGCCATCTGCGCCAACACCTCCTGATAAACCAGCGATAAATCGGGCGCATGCAGAATATCAGAATGTGTAATCCCATGAATGACAACAGACTCTTCCTCAAGCTGCTTGCGGGGATTCACGATCCACTGCTTTGCCTGACCGATCCATATCCGGTTGAGATTAAATGGCACCGTTCCGATCGTGATAATGTCGTTGTCCTGCGGGTCCAGACCTGTGGTTTCAAAATCCATCGCCAGAAACGTCACATCTTCAACCGGAGTGTCCGGTTCAGGAATACCCGCCGCGTAATAGCGTTTTAAAGCCTCATTTTGAACCAATTCGAGCCTGCGCCTGAACTTGGATTGCCAGTCAATTGCCGGCGGAGACATAATTTTACTGAGCATAAATGCCTCATGTGAGATTCTTGTTGGCTACATAACGGAATTTCAGGAAATTCTGCGCATTACTCAAAATCTGAAATGCATCTTTGAGGTTCCGCCGTTCGAAATCAGACAGCTTTTCAGGCTCGATATTGTTGTCCGGTTCAATACCATTTTCGACATCATCTGCCTGATGACGGATACGAACCATAGAAATAAATTCAAGCGCATCACGCAGATCCCGTGCTTTTCCTCCGGGTAAAATACCTGCCTCATGAATGTCATCCAGTCGTTCAAATGAGTTTTTCGAACGCGACCCAACCGCAAGCGCATGCACCCGGATCAAATCTGCCAGCGGTGCCGTACCGCGACGTTTCAGGTTGATGGAGTTCTTATGTTGCCCATCTTTTTCCACCACAAAATCCTTGAAAAAACCCAGAGGTGGCGTCCTGTTGATCGCGTTACGGGCCAGACAGGCCAGAAAACGGTTATTCTTCCGTGCACGCCGGACAATAAACCCGTTCAGCTGTTCCGCCCATTTCAGTCGCCCGTAAACCCCGTCAAGGTCAAAGAAGATCGAAGCATTCAGCAAGGCTTTCGGATTCGGATCATCGATCCAATCGGCAAAACATGCTTCCCATTCCGCTCTGGTCATCCGCCAGTCCGGATTGGTTGCCATGATGTCCCCGGTGCAATATGCGTAACCACACTGATCAAGGCCATCACACACACGCTTTGCCAGTTCAGCAAAGTAGCGGTCATGTTTTTCCCGGTTAAACGTATTATCCACAATAATGGCGTTATCCTGATCGGTCACAAGAATCTGTTCATCGCGTCCCATCGAGCCTAAAGCAACAAAGCAGTAAGGCACCGGCGGCTCACCCAGCGCTTCTTCAGCCAGTTCAATAATCCGCTGTTTAAAACTCCGTCCAATCACAGACATCGCACTACCAACCATATGAGAGTTGGCATCTTCATTCACCAGACGTACAAAACTGTCTTTCACCTGCCCGGCGAGGGCAGCCAGTTCTTCAATGCTTTGCTGCTGGAAAATACGGCTGACCAGCAACAATGAGTTCTGGGATTCATAACGAACGATATCTGTCGCTTCAATAATGCCGATCGGCTGTTTATTTTTCAGCACCGGCAGGTGGTGCACGTTATATCGCAGCATCGTCAGCATCGCTTCATACACATAGGCGTTATGATCGAGTGAAATCACTTCGGTTGTCATCACCGCAGCGACTTCAGTTTCCGGGCTCACCCCGGCAGCCAGCACACGGGTACACAGATCCCGGTCCGTAATAATACCGACCAGCGGATTCGTCTCATCGTCATCATCTGCTGTGATTTCCGGATCAACCACCAACAATGCAGAAATATTCTCTTCCGCCATTTTGATCGCAACTTGCTGTACCGGCTCAGTTTTCGCGACAAAAGGTGCGGTACTGGTCAGCAGCGTCCGGAGTTTAGATGTGGTCAAATCATTTTGTTCGTGACTGATTGATACTGCCTGACGCAAGCGGGCGGTATCTTCGAGTTCAACAAAATCTGCGAAACTTTCATGATGATCATAGAGCTGTTGAAACACGGTTTCGGGAATACAGTAAAGCAACGTGTCTCTTACTGCTTTAGCGGGAAAGCGGACTTTATTATTGGTTAATAATCCCATCTGGCCGAAGAGTGCGCCTTCACCAAGGCGATTGTATAGTTCACCTTTACGGCGATAAATTTCCACGACACCACTTCGCACCACGTACAGATCACGGATGACATCACCAAAATGAATAATCGGCGTATCTTCGCGATAATAAGAAATTTCAATATGCCGGGTGATGTCCTGCAGTACATCATCTTCCAGCTCATCAAATGGCGGGTATTGGGCAAGAAAGTTTTTAATTTCCAGTAACTCTGCTTCCATGAAAAATCCGGGGCCGGGTAAACGGTGAAACATCATCGCACGGGCGTCTTCTGGCTTCAACACACGAAAGCCCGACCTGATGTGCAGTCCGTGCGTATTTTAAGAAAGACATGCCGGCAATACCAGCCGGGCAATCATTCCGCCATGATTTTCTTCAATATCCAGTTGCCAGCCTAACCTTTTACAAACCTGCTGAGTCAGGTCCAGTCCAAAACCAAAACTGATCGCCTGTTGCTGAGTTTCCGTACCGGTATCACAATTATGAATCACAACAGCACGATGATCGGCAGAACAATGTATCCAGCCTTCCTGCGTATACTGGAAAGCATTTCGAATCAAATTACTCAGAACGATATGAAAAGGCATCACAGGTAACTCAATTTCAATGTCGGCATCACATTTGAGAGTCACCTCAACATCATTTTCATGAGTTAAATAATCCAGGTCAGACATGATTCCGGCAACAACTTGTCTGAGATTGAATCTTTCCAACGCAGGGTCTTGTGCATTTTTCCGGTTCAGCCATAGCAAAGTTTCGATAATCAATTGCATCTTTTCCCCGGACATATCCAGTCTTTCTATCACATCATGAGAGAGAGCCGGCAATGGAAGACGTTTCAGGTATTCTACATTGACACGCATGACGGCAAGCGGGGTCCTCAATTCATGACTAGCGTGAGACAAAAAGGCCTTTTCCCGCTCCACCAATGCAGCATTCTGCCGAAGCGAACCGGCCATACTATCAGCCACCAATTCGAATTCCCGGTAAACGAACCCCGGTCTCTTTTCATTCAGATTTTCGACGGTCAAACGACTGACCCATTCAGATAATTTCTGGGTCAGGCCTCCCAGTCGCCAGGAATAAAGGCCAAATCCGGCCAGAATCAAAAACAGATAACCCATCCCGGCATAAAACATCTGTTTTTCTGTATCCGCCAGATCCGCGTAATCTTCAGGCTGACTCAATTCTGAATCAAAATTAGAAACCACATACAGTTTTCTGCCATCATGCAACACCAAGTGGTAAATCACATAGTAATAACTGCCATCATCATCCGGGGGCTCAAAAAAAGCGTATTCTCCGGGCTTAAGGTCGGTTCCGGCAAACAGATCACCATACTTGTTTCTGGTTTGTTCAAGGCTATCGAAGTAAAAGTCAGTCAGAAACGAAGACGGCTGAACATCAGGATTCTTTTCGTATTCATGAGCAAATTTCCGGGCATTCAGCACCATGGAAAAATTAATGGCAGTATCCACTCCCCGATCAAAAAAAGTCACCAGCAAAGTGCTATAAAACACAACCGAGAACAAGGCAACCAGCATAAAACAAATTGCTAATTCCCTTTTCAGTGAGTAGCCGGCTCCTTTCCGGAACATCTTTATTCTGCCGGACATGATGCTCCATCCCCTATTCTGACCCCCAGCTTTTGCACCGTATGAATTAACGGCACAGCAAAAGGCTTATCGATTTGTTGCCTTAACTGATATACCTGCACCCGGAGATTACTTGTTTCAGGCAATTCATCAGGCCATAAAATGTTTTCCAGCGCTTCCCGGCTGACAACAGCGGGACTTTTTCGCATCAGTGCTTCTAACAATAACTGGTTAGCAGGCGTCAGGCGGATCAATTGCCCGGACCGGGTAATCCGTTTTGCTTTGACATCATAAATCAGGTCAGCGACGACCAGCTTGTGTGTTTGTCCGCTCTTGCGCCGGGATAATGATTTGGTTCGCACCACCAACTCTTTCATGGCAAAGGGTTTTACCAGATAATCATCGGTACCGGCATCAAATCCGGCTACTTTATCATCCAGCGTATCTTTCGCGGTCAGCATCAGAATGGGTGTGTCATTTCCATGGGATCTGAGTTGCTGACAAACATTCAGACCATTCACGCGCGGAAGCATCAAATCAAGCAAAATCACGTCATAGTGATTGGATTTTGCCAGATTGAGCCCGGTATGACCGTTGTAAGCAAAGTCACAAATGATATCATCGAGCTTCAAATAATCGGCAATCGATTGTGAAAGATGTCTGTCATCCTCAATCAGCAGGACATGAATCTGCTTTTCTTTCATCACTCTGTCTCCGGGCTGCCTATATCGTCATTATCCGTCAACAAGATAGCATTTCCAACCCTGAAGGATTTATATGACAAAGCGTCATTGTGACCGGCCAGTCGTGAATAAAGCGTGAATTAACGCCAGACTCAAAACATTTCAATACATCGTCATCAACCCAAAATCCATGTATCCGACATCAGATGACAATAAATTCACTTCCCCATCGTTTTTACGCTTCTTTCACATCGTCTGGTTTAACTTACGCCACACCTTATCAACATGTGATGAAAATTTATCGGAGTGAAATATGCGGTCTCACCCAAAATGTCTGCGCTGGCTGCTCTGCGCCTCAGTGTCAATCTCAGTCTCTGCCTGTGGAGACAACAATTCAGAAACAAGCAATAGCTATTACTATGGCCTGTGGCAACATACCGGTTATGGCGATATCTACCGGCTGAATGAAAACAAAGCCCAAATTTACCAGTTCAATAGTGAAGGCTGTCTGATCGCTGAATCCATGTCCCCTGAAACAATGAAGCAGAAATATTTTCCCGGTGCCACACTGTCATCCGACAATATGACCATCACCTCACAGGGGGCGGGTCATCCTTTCACCAGCACATATGAGCGGTTATTCTTCCTGCCCGACATTTGTCAGTCCCAAAACTTACTGGACAAGAGCAGTTCGCCGGTCCGTGTTTACAACTTTTTCTGGGCCAATATGAATGATTACTATGCTTTCTTTTCGGAGCGCGGAGTCGACTGGAATGAAGTTTATCAGCAAGCCCAGACCAGACTGAGCGACGACATGACAGACGAAGCGCTGTTTGAGGTCATACAAACATCTCTCAGTGGTTTCTCGGATGATCATATTTTTCTGTCTTCCGGTGACGACAGTTTCTCTCCGGCCGCGCCCAAAGGGGTGCTACAGGTTCTGATACAAGGGTTTCTCAACCAAACCCAGTTCACAACGGTTGAAGCTTACGCAGCAGATGCGCTGACGAAAATCACGGCAATTCAACAGCAAATGATGGATTCAGGCAGTGTTCATGTCATCCATGGGGCCACCACCGATCCCATCTACGGCACCGAACGCATGGTCTGGGGCACATTCAATCAGGGAAGTATCGGCTATTTTCGCCCAAATGTGATGCAGCTGGAACTTAGTGAAACCGACACAGACTCAGAACAGCTGGTGAATCATGTGGTTTCGGCGATGGATCAGGTCATGCAGGATCTGACCGACACCGACGCCATCATCATTGATATGCGATTCAATGGTGGCGGTGAAGATGGTGCCTCGCAGGAAATCGCCAGCCGGTTTAATGCTGCCAAACAGCAGGTTCTGGGCCGGTTTACCCGAACAATCACCGGAGAAGGTGACTTGTACTGGATTGATCTGCCCGAATCATCCCGAACAACCGCCTATACCAAACCCGTGATGATTCTCACCAGCGGCAGCACCGTCAGTGCTGGTGAAACTTTCATGATCATGATGAAGTCTCTGCCCCAGGTCACCATCATGGGCGAATCAACCAGTGGATCTCTGTCTGATGCACTGCATAAAACACTGCCCAATGGCTGGGAAATGAGTCTGTCAAATGAAGTCTATATCGACCCTCAATATCAGGCTTATGAAGTTACCGGTGTCCCGCCGGATATTGCAATCGTGCCATTCCGTCTGAGCGATATCACCGAAAATAAAGACACAGCGTTAAGTGCAGCGATTGTGCGGGCTGAAGCGATGTAATGCTTTTATCATAAGTTGTAATTCTCTTATCACAAATAATGACACGACAACTGAAAAAGCGGACAAAAAGAAATATTAAATACACTGTCATTTGAATTGAATAGTTTTATGTTTATACCTGCAAATACGGGGAACACAGTGTCCTGAAACCGTATCACCTTATTTAGCTGACTTCATCAAGGATGAGGGTGTGGCGCAGCTTAAGTTCTGCTGAAGTCAGCTATCTTCGAAACATGTCCTGTTCAATTTAACCAGCCAACGCATGTGAATGAGGACAGGCGAATGTGAATGAGGACAGGCACAAGTTCTTTGCTCAAGTTCCTTTTTATATTTCAGTTCCGCACTGATGATCAATAATCCCCACCGGCTCCCAAACAAGCATACCGGACTTTAAAATCACTCAGCATGGATTCTTTAGAGCGGATCTGTTGCAAGACGACTGGATCAAGTTCCGCCGTCACAACATCCGGCTTATTTTCTGCTGCCTCAGTGAGCAAATGACCATCAGGCCCCCAGATACCGCTGGCCCCGCACGCCAGCCAGCCGCCGGTTGTCCCAACATGATTCGACATCAAAACATACATCGTATTATCCAGTGCCCGTGCCGGCATCCAGATACGGGATTCGTGGAAACCATTTCCCCGGCTAAACATGGCACTGACTAAATAAGCATCGCACCCGGCAACAGCCGCTGAACGCGCGTGTTCGCCAAACCCGGAGTCATAGCAAATAGCCAGACCGAATTTCCAGCCATCGACATCAAAGCTGCCGGATGTTGAGCCGGGCGTAAACAAACCGGTTTCTGTACAGAAAAGAGCACGTTTATGATAGGTCATAAAGTGCTCACCCTGATCGTTAAAGCACAGTGAACTGATATAAATGTGCTCTCCTTCGCTGGTTGCAGCGCCTACCACCGCATAAATGCCCAGCTCACGGCAAACCTCAGCAACAGGTGCGAGCCTGTCGTCACCACAATGAATGGTATATTCTGCCGGATCAGATTGAATTAAATCCGGCTCGTAGCCACTGAGAAATTTCTCTGGCAGCACAACAACTCTGGCACCTTGCTCAGCAGCCTGACGGATCAACGCCACAGACTGACGGACATTAGCGGCAATATCTCCGGCGACCGGCTGTGCCTGCGCAGCTGCGACACGTAATATTTGACCGGGGCCATCTTTCAATTCAGATGTCATATTTTTATTCCTGTCTGGTCATCACAATCCGGTCTCTGAAGATACCGGATTTCTGAATTGAACGCTTTATATAAAACATGTATCGTCGTATTTCTTGCGTCATATATACCGATACCGGAATGGTCCGGATGACAAGCTGATTCAGTATGGCGATAATCTGGCACAAATGATTGAGCACAGAAAACAGATGAAAATTTCGTTATTAGCCGACTGCCCGGCAGCCACACCGCAGCTGGCTCAATGGTACTTTGATGAATGGGCACACAAAGACCCGGAGACGACACTGGCGAGTGTGACGGAAAAAGTCGCATTAGGTGCGCTCAACAGAGACCAGCTTCCTGTTGCTTTTGTGGTCCAGCTGGAGAATCAACCCGTCGGCGCGGGGGAACTGAAATACCGGGAATTAGCCGAATATCCGGGAATGCATGACTGGCTGGATGGTATTTATGTCCCGGCGGCACATCGCGGCAAAGGCATCTCAACCCTGTTAATTGAGTTTGCCAAACAAAAAGCGACTGAACTTGCCCTGCCCGCTCTGTATCTGCGCTGTGAAGCTCATAATGTCAAACTTTATGAAAAACATGGTTTTCATATCATTTGTGCCAGGCAGCATAAATTGATTATGGGCTGTGAATTAGCGGACCAGTATTGAAAAAACGTCCGTTTAGGTATGTCGGTCCAGGTAAGATTCAATGATATAAGCAATGATTTAAACATCGGTCAGTTGTATAGGATAACTCATCAATGCATCAGGATAACCTCAAGTTATTAGGCGATTTCTTACGGGCTAAGAGAGAAAGTATTCAGCCTGAAACGATTGGTCTGCCAAAGCCATCAAGATCAAGAACCAGAGGATTAAGAAGAGATGATGTCGCATATAACTCCGGCATCAGTACCATTTGGTACAGTAAGATTGAACGGGGTCAGGTAACAGGAATTTCACCCCAGGTGCTGACTGCAATCTCAGACACACTCAAGTTAACCAAATCAGAGTATGAGTATATCTGTAATTTAGTTTCCCTCCGGATAAGCGCCACCAATGATCCATGTAGTACGATTTCTGATCATACGTCTCATCTGCTTTCTCAGCTGAATCCATTTCCTGCACTGGTGATGAATGACTACCTGAATATTGTCTCATGTAACGAAGCCTTTAATCTGATGATAGGTTTTTCTTTTGACTCTCTGATTCCGGAAGAAAAAAACTACTTACATTTAACGATTAAAAATTCTCAGTGGCAAAAATTTCTGCATATTGAAGATCAGGAAAAATTAACAACACAAATTACCCGGATGGCTGGCTTTCTCCGTAATGCCCTGGCAAAACGTCCTCATGATTTAATTCTAAATCAAAAAATAGATAGTTTTATCGAGCTTTCGCCTGCATTTGAGCAAGCCTGGCTGGATAATACGGTTTTGAAGCCGGAAGAACTCTCATATATCTATAAACATGCTTTGCTTGGCTCCATAACATTAGATAAGCAGTTATGGTGGAATATGCATGGAGACTCAAGCAGCAGGATTAATATCTATCACCCACAAAATGATGCAGATAAAAAGCGATTGACAGACATCCTGAAAAATATGAATGAATCAGAATAAAAAAATGCCTTTTTCTGGCGGCCTTTTCACCTGTGACAGTGAGTCTTCAAAGGCCGGAATGGGCAGCCTCACCGGCACTCGTTGATTTAGCGCGATACAGAAGCATGACAACACTTGCAAAAGCGAAAACTAACATGATCCACGCCATCGTCCACGGTGTACCATCGCGAAAAAACGCCAGTAACAGTGAAGAGACAATGCCACTGCCATACTGCAACGAACCAATCAGCGCCGACGCGGATCCCGCCATCGAGGGAGCGGCTTCCATTGCTGCAGTCGTTGAGTTTGCAGCAATAATGCCATTCATTGAAAAGAACATAAATATGCTCACCACAACAGCAACAACCCCACCAACCTGCATTTTCACCACCAAAGCCAGTATCAGTGTGGCAAATGCCGCCACGCCCACGGCAATTTTCAGCAAGCTCTCCAGTGAATAATGCAACACCAGACGCCGGTTCAACAGACTCATCACCATCACCCCAACAATATTGAGGGCAAACAGCCAACCGAAGTACTGCGGGTCAACACCAAAAAAGCTGATATAAACAAACGGCGATCCGGTCATAAAGGCGTACGCAGCAACATAGAAAAAAGTCAGACATAGCGTGTAACGCATAAACTCCCGGTTGCTGAGCAGCATGAAGTAATTCCGGAATGCCCCCGATAATGAGACTTTCACGCGTTTTTCCGGTGGCAATGTTTCCGGCAGGATAAACAGTGAAAGAAACATCAGCCCGCCAATCACCACCAACAACCAAAACACAGCATGCCAGCTGGTCACCCTGATGATTTGTCCGCCAGCCAACGGCCCTGCAATCGGGGCAATCGCCATAATAAAGAGCAAAGTCGAAAGCATTTGCGCCGCGCGGGTGCGGGTGAAAGAATCACGGATCATCGCCCTTGCCAACATCGGCCCGGTACAGGCACCAAATGCCTGAAACACCCGCCAGAAAACGATTTGCTGAATATCCGTTGACAATGCACACCCGGCCGAGCCAATCGTAAACATCACCATACCAATAAACAGGGGGAGGCGGCGGCCCAGTGCATCACTGATCGGCCCCCAAACCAGTTGTGCTAATGCAAAACCAATGAGAAAACCGGTGACTGTCAGTTCTGCATCACCTTGTAAATCTTTTGCCATCACAGGCATCGCAGGTAAATATATATCCGTTGATAAAGATGCGAACGCCATCAACGTACTGAGGATCGCCAAAAATAGCGGCCCATGTAGCTTATTGTTCATAATCTGATAAAACCCGAATGTGATTGTTTTAGTTTCTGAAGGCCGTCATGAAATGCATGTCCTTATGCAACAATCGTCCTTATGCAATCATAAGATTTTAACGTGTGTGTCATACCTAACAAGGAAGTATTTAAACACGTATAAATTGTATACTTAACCTCAAGATGCGGATTCAGACATCAATCTCATCATGCTTATTCAGGTATTGAACGATGCATCACCGTACCCGCTTTAATTTGAAAAACTGCATCATTTTTCGCAATGACGAACCGTTCTGCCGGTCCGGATTCATTGCACCCACACAAAAAGAAAAGCACAAGATGACAACAGGCTTTGACCATTTTATTACCCATAGATTCTCCATATTTCAGCCGTTACGGGCTCTTAAAGCCACAGGCAAACGCCTCTCTTCAGCTAAGAAGATAAACACGCAATTCAATTTAACCATCTGTTTTATATATAAAATAAAAATAAAATCAAAAATAGCTATCTATCTTGCGAGCATCATGTATAGTGGTCCCGGCTCAAACAATCGAGCTATTAATAAAACATTTAGTTCAAGATTTTCTCAGTTTCTTTTCGAATTCATTCGACATGTACATCCTGCGATAGCTTTTTCTTAATACCCAATGTTAGTAGCTTCGGTGTTGACTTTTTCAATAATTATCGAGGTATATATGTCTAATAAAACAACTGGTTCAGTAAAATGGTTTAACGAAACAAAAGGTTTCGGTTTTATCACTCCGGATAACGGCGGCGCAGATGTCTTCGTTCACTTTAATGCGATTGCTGCAGACGGTTTCAAAACTCTTGCAGAAGGCCAACAAGTGAGCTTTGACGTCGAGCAAGGTGCCAAAGGCCCTCAAGCTGCGAACGTGACTCCCGTTTAATTGCGGTTCCCGGAGATGGATGATTCGTCCGTCTCCTTTTCATAACGATGAGACACTGTATGGCCCAAAAAACGAGCCGACGATTATTCTGGTATCACCTGCTTCGGGATCAAAAGCATTCAAAAGGAAAGCCGCCATTTGTTCATAATCAACAATAATCAAGACTTTAACGACAGTTCATTGTCCACCACCATTTATCAACTCAACAGCGACGTAATAAAACGCCACCAGCAGTTCAAAGCTATCTCTATCCGTCTGGTACTGAAACCCAACCGGTATCGTTGAATCACCCTCAGTTAATGATATGAACTCAATCTGTTTAGAATTCACACACCATCTATAACTTTACACACTATCTATAAAAAGCCGGGGAAATGACATGAAAAAATCACGGACAAATATTAAGAAAAAAACACCCAAAACCAACGCCAACTATGAAGCAAAATTCGAACAAATGGTGGGTGAATATCATGCAGCTAAAGCGTTACTTGATTCAATGACAGCAGGTACGCCCGAACACAGCCAGCAGAAAAAACACTGTGATTCACTTTTTGCAAGTGCAGAGCGTTTCTTTAACAGAAATAACAGCCAATGACGCTCAGTGTCGTGGTCACATAAAAATGACTACAACCCTGTATCGATTCCGCAGTTTCATACCGAAAAAATACCATGTTTCAGACATTAATCATGTCATTGAGCAAATGCCTTGTGTATGAAAACAAACGTTAAAACCATTATCAGTGACTTGTCATTCTTTTGAGCGGGATGTACTCATTGCAGGAGCAAACTTATTTCAGTATAGAAGCAAAGATCGCACTCCTGCTCTTACGGCTGTGTTCCGGAAAGAGTGACAGCTCAAAAGATATCGCTCAATTCAAAATGATACAGATAAGACAGTTGGAGCGTCATCTCATCAAGTGCCGGGTTCACCTCAAGCACCGGATAATAAGCATTTAAAGAAAAAGAGTGATTTCCTTTATTCAGCTCAATAAATACATTGGAAGAAACCCCCACCTCACTGATTTTTACTTCCTTCACTTCAGAAAAATCCGGTTGTGACTCTCTGGTTACTTTGTAATTCCCTTTTGCATAAAGATAGCCAACACCAAGACCACCCCCGATTTTTGTGTTCCACTCATCTGGATGATGTCGGTTGAAATGATAAATAAACGCAGGTACCGCAGACACATTATAACCGGAGATTGAAGTCCCTAAATCACTGATACTATCTAAGTTTGTCGGGTCATCATAAAGCTCTCCCTGTTTATCCAGCTTTAAACGGCTCCAGCGTAATTGTAGCTGAACGCCATAATGACTTTCTTCACCAAAATAGTATGCATCAGAGACGATAGAAAGGGTCGGATTCAGGCTGAAATCACTCACCATTTGTGCCACAGTCGTATGACTGTCTTTGGCATCATAAATATTGATATAGTGATTAGACAGTTCGACACCTACCGCCAGTTCAAGAGCTGAACTATGCAGGGGGAAAATCAGACTGGCAGAGAGAGCAGGTATTCTGACAAGAGATTTCATTGACTGGAGTGTAGTGAAGCTATAATACATTTCCCCATCTTATCTTAAAAGCACACAAAAACAACCGGTTGTATAATTAAAACCGTAGCAAGCCTGTGCAGATGGTGACTATTGAAGTCAGTGAACTATCTGATTTTTAAGAATTCCAGACACAAAAAAGCCGCTGTTCAAGCGGCTTTTTTTAATGGGCGGAGACCCCAGCCGCATCCCGGCACACGCGTCGCCTGCTGTGGCTGCTACCTTCCGGTCCTGACCAAGTTCACAAGTTAGCGTTGCGGGAGGACCAAGGCCTCCATAGATTCTGTGGTTTCAGCGTTGGCTGAAAGCGGGGGTGATTATTCATCATCAGCACCAACATTGCAAGTGCCATGATGTGAAAACGCAGTCTGCTCCCTTCAACCGTACAGGGTTTATACAATTTTTCGTGATTTAGTCCAGTTGCGGCCAGTCACGAATCCGGTTTTCCCAAACCTGTTGCGCTTTCCTGAGCGACTCCGGAACCGATAATTGCTCTGTCAACCGTAACATCACGGCGATTGTACCTGTCACAGCAGCCTCACCATATTGATTTTCTGCCTCACCGCGCCAAACCGGTCTCATCTCTTGCGGCTCAAGCGCTCTGGGTTTGACTTGTGTCCGCGACAGAAGTGCCGGAAATTCATCCGTCACCAGCTGGCCATCAAAACAGCTGTACAGCTCAAATCCCCGTTCAGGGTTGACTTCCACCTCCCCGCCATCACCACGAAAACAAGCGACACCAGAATCTCCGGTCAGTTGTGCGACTTCAGCATGCCGGGCATCAAATTCCCGGTGAAACACACCATGCAAACTATAAGGTGCACCTGCCGGATTCAGCATCCGGCTCAGGGTATTAGCGCAGGAGCGTAAACCAAACAACCGCCGGAGCTGAATTAAGTCATAGAGAGCCGGGTGAATGTGGTGTAAATCCATGTAGCAGAAACCACGCTCAGCCAGTTGTTGATTCGCCTGACTGACAGAAGTGGCCACCGACCATCCAAAAGCCTGCCAGACTTCACTCAGGTATAACCGCTGCGACTGTGGCTCCTGCGTGCCGTGCAAAAAGATTTTATACCCTTGCTGCGCCAGTGCCATTACCGCCAGAACCAGCCACGGTAAATGTCGCCGTTTACCAGCGTAGCAGCCTAAATCCAGATCAACATGACTGATGGAGTCAAACTCTGGTATCACATGCTCCCGGCAGGCGGCGAGAAAACCTGCCAGCTCTTCTGATGATTCTTCCCGAACCCGCAACAGCATCAAAAATGCGCCAGTCTGTTCGGGTGTCACTTCACCATTCAAGACCTGACTCATGGCTTGCCGGGCTTGTTCCCTGGTTAGATATTGTCCGGCTTTTTTGCCTTTGCCGATCAATTGAATGATTTCACTGAAGGTTGCAGACATGTCTCTGAACTCATTTCAACAAGATAATTCGTTTATGTTCCGGAGATACACATCCGGAGTCAACTTCGTTATTTGAATAAGACATGTTTTTTTGTAGTATTTCAGGCGTGTTCGCCACAGGAAACCTTCAATATGGATGCATTTCTGACACAAATTTATACAGTTATCCGGCAAATCCCGGCACGAAAAGTCAGCACTTACGGTGATATTGCCCGTATGGCAGGTTACCCCGGTTATGCCCGCCATGTTGGTAAAGCGCTTGGTCATTTACCCAAAGGCTCAAACCTGCCCTGGTTCAGAGTGATAAACAGCAAAGGGGAAATCTCTTTAACCGGCCCCGATTATGAGCGCCAGCGTCAGAACTTACTGACCGATGGCGTTGAGTTTACTGCTGGCGGAAAAATTTCACTTCGGCGTTATCGCTGGCATCCGGAGCTGGATCCAAGCCCGCAACCACCAAAATAATCGCGTCTGTCCGGCTTAGGATATTGCTTCTGCGGGATAAAACATATTATCCTCGTTGACTGCGACTTCTTGTCCGGCAAGCTCGTCATTCATCCAGCCGTCAGCAGATAACAGCGACCGGCACCCATCTTAGTGAGGTCTCACATGACTCAGGCACTCGATAATCTGTTAACACTTCTTGAACTCACTCCGCTACAGGATGGCCGGTATCAGGGCGAATGCGAACACCTTGGGCTTCCTCAGGTCTATGGCGGTCAGGTGATTGGACAGGCACTTTCAGCAGCACGGTACACCGTGCCTAATGACCGGATAGTCCATTCATTTCACAGCTATTTTTTATATCCGGGAGATTCTGACCAGCCCATTATTTATGATATCGAAAACTTAAGGGACGGGAAAAGTTTCAGTACCCGCCGGGTAAAAGCTATACAAAATGGCCGGCCAATATTCTTCCTGACCGCATCTTACCAACAGTGTGATGACCCGGGGTTTGAACATCAAAACACCATGCCTGACATTCCGGGGCCGGAGAATTATCTGTCTGAATCAGCATTGTTCGCAAAATTTGCCGATAAAATGCCACCTGCTGCTCAAAAACTGTTTGGCGGGGAAAAACCGATAGAAATACGCCCGGTTCATGTCATTAACCCTCTCAAACCGGAAAAAATGGCACCCAGACAATACCTGTGGATACGTTCGAACGGTCAGCTGCCGGATAATCAGTTATTGCATCAGTATTTACTCGGCTATGCATCTGACTGGGGATTTATTACGACCGCGCTTCAACCTCATGGTGTCACGCTGATGACCCCCGGTTTTCAGGTCGCGACGATTGATCACTCCATCTGGTTTCATCGTCCGGTCAAAATGGATGAATGGTTATTGTTTGCGACCGAAAGTCCGAATGCAACCAATGGCCGCGGACTGGTCCGTGGAGAAATCTACAATCAAAAAGGCGAGTTGATTGCCAGTGCGATGCAGGAAGGCGTGATGCGATTCAGTAAAAAAAGTAAAGAATAAGCTTTACCTTTCCCCAGGGGAAGGCCTTATCGTTTCCTGAATGTTGAACCAAGGCATACAGAAAAGGAAATGATCAATGGGATGTTGCAACCAGCCACCACCCGGTGGCACTAAAAATCTGGGGCTCCTGCTCAAATATCTGGGTGTATTTCTGGCGATTATTTTGCTTATTGCCTTCTTTTTTGGTTAAAGCGGCAATTCTGTCGTGTATTTGAGCGATTCCATCGCAAAAGTCGATGTAACATCGGTGAGCCCTTCAATCCGGTTCACCAGTTCTTTATAGAATGTATCGAAGCTGCGCATATCCTGCACCAGTACTTTTAACATGTAATCGTACTCTCCAGCCATACGGTAAAATTCCATTACCTGGGGAAAGTCGGCAACGATATCAACGAACCGGATATACCATTCATGAGAGTGATCGCTGATCTTTATCATCATAAAAGCTGTAAAACTCAGACCCACTTTTTCCGGATCCAGCAGTGCCACCTTCTTTTTGATAACACCGGACTCTTCAAGCTTTTTCAAACGCTTCCAACATGGCGTTGTCGTCAGATGAACCGTTTCTGCCAGTTCATTCAGTGACAAACCGGCATCCTGTTGTAATAAATGCAATAACTGGCGGTCGGTTTTATCTAATTCCATAGTGCCTCCGGCTTACTGTTTATCCTATGGCTGCACACGCTCAAACGTGAAAAAATTTTCTCTATAAAGACACATTCAGGAGAAAAAATCAAAATACTTTCATCGCAGTTATATAAATCATTTTCCTGCGGCAGAAAAAAACCCGGTATTAAACCGGGTTTCAGACAGTCTGATAAATCATGGCCAACGTCACCGATATCTGTACCGGAAACCATGACCCTGAATTACAGATTAGCCCTGAATTCCAATAATCAGCCATGGCGCACCCTGCCGGGTTAAATCACGCTCCAGATGCCAGATATCATGAATCTCTTCTTCAATGCCCTCTCGCTCATCACGATAACGGCCAGAGAATTGTAAGCTCAATTGTGCCCGGTTCTCATCATAATCCGCCCGGACAATTTCAGCGTCCACATACATCACATCAGTGTGCTGCTCTGTGGATAATTTTTCCCGCTCGGCTTTCAGGTCCTGATATAAATCTTCAGATACATATTCACGAATCGTTTCCAGCTCATTATGATTCCAGGCCCCCTGCAAAATCCGGTAATGCTCGCGTGACCCGGAGATAAAAGCAGCCTGATCGAACCCCGGCGGATAACGATGCGGTACATCACTTCCGGCAGCGCCGAAACCCGAAGCCGGCTGTGGTTGTTCAAAATTATGTGTTTGTGTCTGTTCAAAATTCTGACGATTTGAATAGTCACCCCCATATGCGGGCTGCTGTGAAGCCATCGACTGTTGTTTTGCCATCAGTAATCCGCGAATCAACCTGAATCCGATAAACAACAAAACTCCCATGATCAGAATGTCGAAAAACTGGATGCCTTCAAATGCACCTCCGAACATAGCTGCAATGAGTCCCCCGGCAAGCAATCCGCCTAATAGCCCGCCCATCAGACCTCTTTTCGCAGGTGTCGTCGTCCCGTTTTTATTCAGCGTCGAAGTATCTTTCATTTGCTGTTTCGGAGCCGGAGCTGTTTTAAAGCTTTTTCCGAAGGAGCGACCACCGCCAAACTTTTTTGCATCTGCAACAGGTACAATAGCTACAGAGACAAAGAAGATTGTCAGCAATGTAAAGAGACGTTTCATATTTACACCCTCAATGTTTCGACATGTGATTAATTATCATATTGATAGTTTAACAGAAAAAAAACTGGTGCTGACCTCAAACATGTATCAGAATATTGCGAACAAGCATTGACGCTAAAGCGACGAACTCATAGTATATTGAACGTTGTACAGGACTGGTTAGGAAATTATGGCAAGAAGAAATGATCACACGCGGGAAGAATTAATTCAGCTGACTTTGGAACAGGTAAAGGAATTCTTAAATCACCGGCCCCACCACGATCTGAGCCTGAGAAAGATCGCCACCATGATTGGCTATGTCCCCAGTACTCTGGTCAACATCTTTGGCAGTTATAATATATTGCTGCTTCACGCCGTGTCACAGACCCTCGATGAACTCGCGGCTGAATCATCTGAAGTCATTGAAAAAAGTGAAAATACCAGAGAATCACTATTTCAGCTGGCTTATTGCTATCATGATTTTGCTCAAAAGCACCCTTTTCGCTGGCAGCTGATTTTTCAGCACAACATGCATGGCGATCCATTACCTGAATGGCATGCAAAACGAATTGAAGGCATGACAAGTATGCTCGAGTCAATTCTCCAAACACTTGCCCCCCAACGTTCCCGTGACGAAATACTTAGAATCAGCCGGGTATTATGGGCTGGAGTACACGGTATCACTTTATTAAGTGTCGATGATAAATTCTTCACAGAACAACCCATCGATGGCAAAGATTTAATAGATAACCTGATTAACCAGTATCTTCGTGACTGGTAAAATGCAGGTAAGGATTTAATCATGCCGAATCCGGTTGCGTCACTGCTTTCCAGTCGGCGATTTTTTCCTTACTTCATGACCCAGTTTTTTGGTGCCTTTAATGATAACGTGTTTAAAAACACGTTACTTTTATTGGTTGCTTACGCAGGTACAGATGAACTGGCAATTTCCAGTTCGCTCTTTATCAACCTTGCTGCCGGATTATTTATCCTGCCCTTTTTTCTCTTTTCTGCCTCTTCCGGCGTTCTGGCCGATCAACTCGAAAAGAGTGCCCTGATTCGCAAAATCAAATTACTTGAAATTCTGATTATGGTCATGGCTGCCATTGGTTTTATGACTCAGAGTTACTTTGTCCTGCTCCTGTTGTTATTTTTGATGGGAACCCAGTCTGCACTGTTTGGCCCGGTCAAATACGCGTTATTACCGCAACAACTTCGCTCTGAAGAGCTGGTCACCGGTAATGCACTGGTCGAAACAGGCACCTTTCTGGCTATTTTGCTGGGAACATTATTATCCGGGCTTATCGCTTCGGCCGATCAGGCCCGGTTGATTGCTGCTGCATGCGTGCTGTCTTTTGCTCTGTTCGGATATGTTGCCAGCCGCTATATTCCCAGAGCAGAATCCTCTTTGAAAGCACCGGATGCATTTCGCTGGCGTCCGGTCAGGCAAACCCGGCACACCCTGTCAATTGCAGGCAAAGATCCGGTGATCTGGCTGACTATCCTGACGATCAGCTGGTTCTGGTTTCTGGGAGCCACTTACCTGACGCAATTTCCAAATTTCACCAGGGAATATTTACATGGCAGCGAAAGTGCCGTGTCTTTCCTGCTCGCCCTGTTTTCGGTTGGTATTGCTCTGGGCTCCATGCTGTGTGAACGTCTCTCCCGTTACCGGCTGGAACTTGGCATTGTGCCTGTCGGATGTCTGGGAATTTCCATCTTTGGTTTTGGGTTCAGTACACTCATCCCGGCACAACTCCCCCGGTTTGAAACACTGACAGCATTTGTCTCTGCCTCTGAATTATGGCCTCTGTTTATTCACCTGCTGTTGTTAGGCGCCAGTGGCGGCGTGTTTATCGTGCCGCTGTATACCCTGCTGCAACGCCGGGCAAAACCTGAAGAACGGGCGCAGGTGATTGCTGCCCTGAACATCTACAATGCCTTACTGATGGTTTGTAGCGCTATCACCGGTATCGTCTGTCTGACGATATTTCATTTTTCGATTCCGCAACTCTTTATGCTGTTGTCCATCGTGAATACCGTCATCTTCATCTACCTGACCTGGAAAATCCCGGTGTACGTGATCCGTTTTCTGCTGACAATCGTTCTGCGGTTATGCTACAGAATCCGTTTTAAAAACCTCAGTCACATCCCGAATCAGGGCGGGGCTTTGATTGTGTGTAACCATGTCAGTTATATCGATGCTCTGCTGCTCATTATTGCTTCACCACGTTTGATCCGGTTTGTGATGGAATCAGACTATGCGAAATTTCCGGCCATCCGTCCGCTGATGAAACGTGCTGGCGTCATTCCGATAGATGGCAGGCGTCCCTCAGAGATGAAAAACGCTTTTACTCAGATTCAGGATGCGTTAGATATGGGCGATTTGGTGTGCATATTTCCGGAAGGCCGGTTGACCTCTGACGGCAAAATCGGCTCGTTTATGCGGGGAATTAACCTGATTCTCTATCGTGCCCCTGAAGTCCCCGTCATCCCTGTTGCACTGAAAGGTTTATGGGGCAGTTTTTTCAGCAGATATCATCAAGGCAGGGCCTGCAGCCGCTTTCCACGCCGTTTTTTCAGCCGGGTTGAACTGGAAGCAGGTGAAGCCATTCCAGCCAAAGAAGTCAATCACCAGATTCTGGCAAACAAAGTTGCAGCACTCAGAGGAGACACACTGTAAATGTCACAGGTATTGAAGAACCTGCCTTTTTTTGCCGGTATTGCGTTGTGTGCAACACCTTATATTTCATCTCCGACTGCCCTGGTGATCGGTTTTTTTCTGGCCAGCCTCGGGGCTGTCCCACACGCCTTTCCCTTAGCGAAAATCACGAAAAAACTACTCTCGTATTCGATTATCGGCCTTGGATTCGAAATTCAGTTTTGGACTATCTCATAACCGTCCGTTGTGGATCGTATCCGGTCAGCCATTGTTTGATTTCAAAACGGGACACCTTAATACCCGTGCTCATCAATTCCTCTGGCATCAGGTACCACGCCAGCGGCCATTTGAATTTTTCCAGCCGGTTTTGCAGCCATATGTCCAGGCTGTCAGCGTCCGGCAGCTCACCTGAGTTCGTTGACACCACAGCGACAGGCCGTGCACCGTAGGTCTCATCTTTCACCGGAATCACAACCGCCTGTTCAATCTGCGGATGCATTAGCAGCACCTGCTCAATTTCTTCACAGTGAATATTCTCTCCACCAGAAATAAACTGATTATCCGCCCGACCGTTTATATGCAGCCCGCCTTCTGTCCAGTATCCAAGATCTTTGGTATCAAACCAGCCCTCGTCATCAGTCACAGCACGCAACAACCCTTGATGATAATATCCGGCGGCAAGCGTTTCTCCCCGTATATAAATCCGTTGCTCTCTCAGCAAAACTTCACGGCCGGGTAAGGTATGGCCGCACCCGCTTTGACCATCCGTCAGCTTTGCCGTTACCGTTGATGCCGCCTCTGTCATCCCATATCCGACCCAGGTCTGAATTCCCCGCTCACTGGCCTGCTGTGTCAGCGGAAGCGGAATATCGCCCCCACCCAGAAGAACATGAGTCAGATCCAACGTCACTTGCGGGTTATCCAGCAGCCGCTGCAATTGTACCGGTACCAGAGAAGCGTGTGAGACCCCCTGAATCGACGTGGCCAGCTCATCCCCCATTTTCAGCTGACCGCCACCCAGTAACCAGCGATAAATGACAGACAACCCTGAAACATGATAAAGCGGGAGACTGAGCAGCCAGCAGTCCTGCTCACCGAAAGGCAAAAATGACAGTAATCCGCGGGCTGAAGCCAGATGTTGACAGCTGGTATGTGCGACGGCTTTGGGTATACCGGTTGAACCTGAAGTGAAAATCAGTGAACTGATATGATCCGGATGATAAAGCGTGACATCAGGATCAGACCTTTGTTTATCAGCTGAAGGTTTATCAGGCATAGATTCATCATGCACAGCTTCATCTGATACAGGTTCACATGATAGTGGTTTATCCGATAACGGTTGATCTGATAAAGGCCCGTCAGCCTGGAGGACTTCTCTGAACCAGCGGATACCGGTTTGAGATTCACTGAACATCTGGATTTCGGGTGATGCCTCTGCAATCAGCCAGACCGGATTTCCGGGCGCATAGATAGTCTGCAGCTTCTGCCGGAGTTTTTCTAAAGGCTGTGGGGCCAGAAAAGCCGTGGTGATACCCGCAGCCATTGCCCCTAAAAAGCACCAAATCCATTCAGGCCGGTTCCTGCCAGCCAGTGTAATCACTTCTCCCGGCTGTATCCCCTGCTGACGGAACCAATCCGCGTAGCGGCTGGCCTGACGGCTGACATCCTGCCAGGTGTATGTCTGTTGCTCAGTGATGAATGCAACAGCACCGGGCTGTTTAAAAGCCCGGTGCTGCCAGAGTGGTGTCTTCATACCGGTTAAATTTATGCCGACCAAATCAGCTCCTGAGTCTCTAAACCAACCACAGGTAAATCGCATCCCGGCCATGAGACTTCCAGCTGTTGCTGATATAAACCGATGGTATCGAGTCCCGGTACTTCATCCGGCAGCCATAATTTTGCCAGACGCGCCAGCTGACACAAACCCAGACTCGATTCAATACCGGAGCTAATCACCGGCTGCATCCCGAGTGACTTTGCTTTCTCAACCAGATAACGGCAGCGTTCCACCGAACCAATCATTGTCGGCTTAATAATCAAAGCCTTCACACCCGTCAGCTCTTCCAGACGAAAATCAGGATTATCCAGTGACTGCTGCAACGTTTCATCCCACGCAACAGCAATACCGGTTTCAATCGCAAACACAATACTGTCACTGGGCTCTGCACACGGTTCTTCAACGTAAGCAATCCGCTGACGGTATGAAGGCTGGATTTTACGGCCAAACGCCATCGCCTGTTCCAGATTCCATACCCGGTTCACATCCAGCCTTAAAGACAATTCCGGAATACTCTCCAGCAACAGATTCACCAGTAAACCATCTCTGATCGGTTCATATAAACCGACCTTGATTTTTGCGACTTTTTTACCGGGCAGGGTTTGCAGCCGCTCAATCAACGCATCCGGATCGCCGTATCCCAGCGGTGCAGCAAAATAATTACCCTCAGCAGGAAAATCTCCGGAACGTTCAAATTCAGCAGCAGAAAGGCCAAAGGCAACAGAAGGATAGAGCGAATTGTAATCGATTTCACCACCGTTACACCACAACGCTAACTGCTGCTGAACCTGTACACCAGCCTGCTCTGTGGATTCTTCATTGAATTTGATCAACGGGGCAACTTCTCCACGTCCCGTCTTGCCGTTCTCTGTCATCTCGACAATGAAACCAACACGTTCAGATAACTTTTCATCCCGGAGTATCACTCCGCTGTCCATTGGTAACCGATACCGGTACAGTTTTGCACTACGCATCCTGATTCACCTTTCTCTGAGCCATCTCTTCATCCGGTGAAGAGATGATAAAATACAAATCATACAACAATGATCTTGTTGTCCTGTCCCCATGGTGATCTGATTCACCGGCAATGACCCGGTGAATTCAATGTTTATGGGTTACGGGGGAACTTTTTAAAGTCCGGACGGCGTTTCTCATTGAACGCATTCCGTCCTTCCTGACCTTCATCAGTCATGTAAAACATCATAGTGGCGTTACCGGCAAGTTCCTGTAATCCGGCCTGTCCGTCACAATCTGCATTCAATGCAGCTTTCAGGCAACGCAAAGCCATCGGGCTATGCTGCAAGACTTCACGACACCAGCGAATCGTTTCTTTTTCCAGATCAGCCAAAGGAACAACTGTATTCACCAGCCCCATGTCAGACGCTTCCTGAGCATCATAAAAACGGCAAAGAAACCAGATTTCACGGGCTTTTTTCTGCCCCACAATCCGGGACATATACGAAGCGCCCCACCCCCCGTCAAACGAACCGACTTTTGGCCCGGTCTGGCCAAATTTCGCATTATCCGCTGCAATGGTTAAATCACACATCATATGCAGTACATGCCCGCCACCAACGGCCCATCCGGCAACAGAAGCAATCACAGGTTTGGGACAGGTGCGGATCTGACGCTGAAAATCCAGTACGTTCAGATGATGTGTACCTTCATCATCCCGGTAACCGCCATAATCCCCGCGGATTTTCTGGTCACCACCAGAGCAGAAAGCATCTTCTCCCAGTCCGGTCAGAATAATCACGCCAACGTTTTCGTCATACCGGGCATCAGCTAATGCATGAATCATTTCTTTGACCGTCTGAGGGCGGAAAGCGTTCCGTACCTGTGGACGGGCAATGACAATTTTTGCAATGCCGTCAACAGACTTGCAATACTGAATATCCTGATAGTCATTGGTGCAATCGTTCCACACAATTGGTGCATAAAGTTCTTCTTCACTGATACCGACTGTAATTGTCATAACTTTCCTATCTTCATCATTGATTCTGTTTTTCAGGACGGGTAAAAGAGCAAATACACTCCCGGAGCGCATGGGTAAATGCACCGGACTTCTCTTTATGAACGTTATGTCCTGCCTGCTTTATCGCATAAACGGACAACCGGCTGTTCCCGGCCAGTTGCCTGAATTTTTGATCCTCTTCACCGCAAATATAACGCACGGGTAAGGGTTGTTTGTAAAGCTCAGCCAGCAAATCCGGCTGACGGGCTAATGATGTGGCCAGCATCATCTCTGCAATCCGGGTGCCAAGATTATCACGACGCTGAGAAATCAGTTGTTGCCTTTGCGCATCATTTAGTGTGGAAAAAACCGGTTGCTGATACCAATCGTCTAAAACCTGCTCAACCGGCTCATCACGAAATCTCGCAGCCCACTGCATATCATGCTGCCAGCGCTGCTGCCGGGCCGCTTCATCACCCAAACCAAAATGACCACCTTCGATAATCAGCCCTTTCAGATTCAGCGATGACCAGCGACCTTTGACACATCCATACATTGCAATGCGTCCGCCAAGTGAATACCCGGTCAGAATTAAAGGATGCGCCTGACTCATTCCCTCTTTTTGCAACGCCGCTTTTATTGCAAAGACAATCTGCTCACAGCAATCGTCCATATCAACACACCCGTTGCCCCGGCTCTGGCCATGACCGGGCAAATCAAGACTTAAACGGGGAAAATCTGTCAGACGCGATCGCACCTCTGCCCAGTCCTGATGCTGTCCAAGCAACCCATGCAAAAACACCAGGACCGGGGAATCCGGATCCGGCTCACCCTGCCTGTGTTCTGTTGCTTCAAATAAACTATAAAGTTTTAACATGACGCACGATTTGCCGGATATGTCCGGCAACCTGTTCCGGTGGGGTCACCACTTCAATCAATAGTCCACCCTTGCTGCTGTTGAGATGCGTTTCTATCGCGCGGGTATAATCTGTCAGCTTTTGCGGCTGTTGGTACGCCCAGCCAAATTGCGCCGCGGCATGACGAAACTGATAGCCGTGAGGCATCTGATACAATGCGGTTTTTCTGTCAGCAGGCACCGGCAACAAATCAAAAATCACCCCGCCATCATTATTCAGGACCACAATCACAAACGGTACATCACTCTGACCGAGCAACGCCATCGAATTGATATCATAGAGAAAGGAAGTGTCGCCCATCAACAGAATCAGTGGCTTCTTCCTGTAACGCTGAACTCCGGTTGCAGTTGCAATCACCCCATCAATGCCCGAAGCGCCCCGGTTAGAAAAAACAGCCCGGTTTTGGTGCCGGACAAACATATCAACCAGACGAACGATGAGACTATTACCGATAAATAAGTCCGCTTTTGGGGTCAGTTCAGCCAGTGTTGCAGCCACTGCGGTTTCAGACAGATGTTCACTCTGTTCCGCCACCTGCCGGATCACCGGAGGTATCAGACGAATCACCGGCAAAAGATGATCAGCCCATCCGGCACCGGAACCCGGTAATAAATGCCGGTTCATATTGTCTGCCCACTGGCAGATATCAGCGATCACTTGTTGCTGTGGCAGATGAAACTGATTGTCACGGTGCTTATCCGGTGAAACGTAAATATACTGGCATCCTCCCGACACCTGTTGCTGCAACCAGTCATTAAGCCGTCTGGATACCAGCCGGGAGCCAAACTGAATCACCACCTCACATTCAGATAATTTTTGTGCCAGCAACGGATGCTGGAGCCACACATCATAATACGCCCAGTCACTGCCGACCCCGCTTTGCGAATCACACAGCACCGGCCAGCCCAGTTGCTGGGCAAACTGTTCAGCCCGGTATGAAGACGCAAGATCCAGCGAACCGATAATCACCAGTCCCCTGAGTTGCAGCATCTCCGGATCAATCGTTGCCGTCATCACCTCCGGCGGCATTGCCTGAGAACTATAGGGAGAAGCGCAAGACAGCCAGTCCTGAACGCTGGCAAAATACGGATTATCTGATGAAGGGTGCGAGTCACTATAAAGCGGTTCAGGGAAAGGACAGTTAAAGTGAATGGCTCCGCCAGACAACTTCTGACCGAACATCGCCTGATCAACTGTCGTCAGCAACCAGCCCGGCGGGATGGAAGCGGATGGTGACGGCAGGTCAACAAACCGGGTCACATGCTGTGAGAAAATCCCGCGCTGTTCAATGGCCTGATTCGCACCACAGTCGATCAGCTCCACCGGGCGATCAGCCGTCAGCACCACCAGTTTTTCCCCCGTCAGACGTGATTCTGCAATCGCCGGAAGTAAATTAGCAACCGCTGTCCCGGAGGTCACAATAATCACCACAGGCTGCTGGCTGGCCTTTGCCAGTCCGAGTGCCAGATATCCGAGCCCGCGTTCATCAAAATGGGTATGAAGGTTTAGTTTTGGGTTATCATCCGCTTCCAGTGTCAGCGGCGTTGAGCGTGAGCCGGGAGCCAGACAGACTTCAGTCACACCCAAACGGGATAATTCTTCCAGTAAAATCCGGCTCCACAGACGGTTCATTATAGCCTGATCCACAATCTTTTATCTCCGTTGTTTCATTCGGGTTCATGGCAGATTACTGCTCGTCATCTGCCATTAAACTCAGTAAAGTTGACATTTTCCTGTTCAGTTCCTGCCACTCTTCCTTCGCAACAGATCCGGGCACAATACCTGCCCCTGCGTATAATCTGATTTGTTCTCCGACAATCAGAGCACTGCGGATAGCCACACAAAACTCTGCTTTTTCATGACTGATATAACCAATCGCCCCGGCATACCAGCCACGGGAGAATGGCTCTTCCTGTGCAATAAATGCCTGCGCAGCCGGACGCGGATATCCGGCAACGGCAGCCGTTGGCTGCAGGCTGCTGAGCAAGTGAACACCGTTAACACCAGCCTTCAACCGGGCATGAATACGGCGCTTCAGATGCTGAACCCGGCTTAATTTTATCAGCCGGGGCTGTTCTACGGTGTCAATCTCCAGAGAAAGCGGCGTCAGATGATCCACAATATCATCCACCACATATTGATTTTCCTGAATATTCTTATCATCGTGTATCAGCCAGTCGGCCAACTCTTGATCCTGTACCGGGGTTTGTCCGCGGCCCGTTGTTCCGGCCAGCGCTTCCGTCTCTAATGATTGCCCGACCCTCAGATAAAGACGCTCAGGCGTTGAACCTGTGAAGCTTCGCTGCCCATCCACAGCCAGCAAAAAATGAAAGCTGTGATGATTCTGCCGGCAGCTGGCTTTCAATAATTGAGCGGCCCGGACCGGCGTTTTCAAACCGTATGAAGATTGCCTGGCCAGCACGACTTTATCAAAGGCACCCTGCTGTATCTTTGATAAAGCTTTATCCATTAAATCACACCACTGCTGTTCATCCGGCTGATGCACAACAGACTGAATACCTGTTTTCACCGGTTTCAGTTCCGGAACATTCATCACCAGCTGTTCCAGTGCATCAATCGCCCGCGACTGATTCAAAGCAAACTGGCTTTCAGCGCTGTTATTTTTGCAGCATTGATTTTCAGGCACTTGATTTTCACAAAATTGGTTTTCAGAACATTGCTCACCGGGAGACTGATTGCCTGAACACTGATTACCTGGAAACTGATTATCTGAAAACTGATCAGAGGACAAAGGATTTCCCGACAGATTCACAGCGAGAATCCAGACATCGCCATCACGAATCAGTTCCACCAATGGCATGAAAAAGAAAGATTCCGGACAACCCGGCGATTTATCTGTTCCGCCGTCAAATGAACGACCTCCCCAGATTCTCTGTCCGGCAGAGATCACTGAATAGGCAGGCGCCGGATCATCAAACCGATAACACTGTCCCAAAGCGACCACTTCTTCCTGACCTTCCCGGTCCTGCCAGTAAAATTTAGGGAACAGTGTCTGACATTCAAGCCAGTCCGGTAAACCAAATGACGGTGGTGCAGAAAGAGTCAGCGTGCACCGCAGTGTTTTATCTGAAGAGTGTTGAACCTGATTTATCAGTTGGCGAACAGCTTGATGAAAATGAACCAAAACGACCTCAATACGCAGAAGACAACAGCCTGTTTATTGATAATATTATTTTCAATCAACAGAACTGACCGGCATTTTAAGCCAGTGGCATGAAAAGCTCCAGAGGATTCCTTGCCGGAAGCATCAGATTCCCTCCGGTCAACCGTGATTTTCTGACTCATTCCGCAAAAACCGGGATCCGCTTTCCGGCTTCTTTCATTTTCAGGCTCAAATTCAGCAACCGTCATTCAAACCATCATGCATGAGATAGTAAACTTATCCCGGATATCACTCACAACAACCTGATTTACACCTGATTTACATCTGAGTGTCATAGAGACCAACATGAATAAAAGACAACACGACAACGCACAAAATCAGTGCACCCCGTCAAAGATGCACCATAAGAATGCAAAAATGTGCCATATAGACTTTCATACAAATTCAAGGGTAAAATGGCTCAAGCGAAGGCGAAAACCTCTTTAAATCATTTAAAATCATAATCTTATAATAATTCCACAACGCGCCTGACCGAACAAATATGCAACGAAGATATTAAACTCACTTGTCTACATTTTTTCATTATCTGAAAATTATTTTATTATTTGAGATTTTTTCCCGAAAAAATTCAGCCTTCCGCAAAAAGACATTTGCCCCAATAAAAAAATTATGATTAAAAATCATCAGGTTAACATGAAAAGCTGACAAATTTCACCAAAATGAATCTCATCTGAAATCAATTCCATCATCTCAATCAAGGCTCGCATCTTGAGCTGAGATATGATATCAAGAAAAAAACCATGAAAAGTGCTTACAATACAACATATTATATATGGAATATGTTTATCTTTTTATCCATATTGATAAATAGATAATATGGTTATTTTTTAGACGAGTTGTATAGACATATTAACAGGACCGCGAAGAAAAACCATGCAATGGCGTATCTTTTGCAACTGTATATCAGTCATTTATCCACTCATGTGCAATGAATCATCCGATGATCATCCGGATATCACTGAAGAGATACACATTAAAATGCATGTTGGAAAGCTGGTTATCCGCGGGAAACAAGATAGTCGGAAACGTATATATCCAAAACTTAGAATGGAGAAGTTTTAATGATAATTAAGGACAAGTTTTTTAAAGCCGCTTTACTTGCAGCAGCAATCACCACCTCAGGTTCGCTTTATGCGGCAGGGCCACACGGCACACTCAATGTTGATATCGACGGACCAGCAACCGGGTTTGATCCTGCAAAAGTCGGTGACAACTATTCAATGCAGGTCGTAGGAAATGTTTATGACACCTTATTAACCTATGACTATCTGGCGCGTCCGGTCAAACTTGTTCCCAATGTCATTGAATCTATGCCTCAGATTACGAATGGCGGTAAAACATACACATTCAAAATTAAACCCGGTATTTATTTTGCTGATGATCCGGCATTTAAAGGAAAAAAGCGCGAACTGGTCGCAGCTGACTATGTTTACTCACTGAAACGAATTCTGGATAAAACCATCAACTCTCCAACCAACTATCTGTTGGCTGGCAAATTTGTTGGCGCAGATAAGCTGGTGAAAGCTGCTGGTAATGGCCCTTTGAATTACGATACAAAGATTGAAGGGATCAAAGCATTAGATAAATACACATTGCAGCTCAATCTGAAAGAGCCAAACTTCAACTTCTCAGTCATTATGGCAATGCCTTCTTTCGGCGCTGTCGCACGGGAAGTCATTGAAGCGAATGCAGCAAATACCAATGCGCACCCGGTCGGAACCGGCCCTTATACGCTATCAGACTGGAAACCCGGTAATCTCATTTCGCTGACTGCCAATCCAAACTTCCGTCATAAAGTGTTTGATTTCAAACCCGATCCATCGGATCCGGTTTCGGTCAAAGTTGCCAAAGAAATGCATGGCAAAACCATCCCGCAGATTAAGAACATCAACATTCATATCATTGAAGAAGAGCAACCGGCATGGCTGGCTTTCCTGAACAAACAGCTGGACTTATCCGGTATCCCGCAGCCAGCATACAAAGAAGCGCTGGTGATGAACCCGGACAACCCGCAAGACGTCAAACTGGCGAAAAAATTTGTTGATCAGGGCATCAGCCTCCAGCGTACCAAGCTCTTGGAAATCACCTTCTATTTCTTCAATATGGAAGATCCGGTTGTCGGCGGCTATACACCGAAGAAAATCGCTCTGCGTCGGGCGATTGCCATGGCTTATCCGCGTGCAGAAACCATCGCCCGTATCCGCCGTGGTCAGGCAACGCCGGTCAACTACATCATTCCTGAAGGTGTGGCAGGCCATAATCCGAATGTGACAAGTGCAGTTCAATATAACCCGGCCAAAGCCAATGCACTGCTCGATGCAGCCGGTTATAAAATCGGTGCGGATGGTTTCCGTACCCAGCCTGATGGTTCACCGTTATCGGTTGAAATGGGAACCGGAACCGCAGCAATTGACCGGGAATGGAACGAATTCTGGCAACAGACGTTTGATGCCGTCAAAATTAAGCTGACGTTTAAAACCGGCAAATGGAACGAACTGGCGAAAATGAACCGGGAAGGCAAACTCCAGATGTGGGGACTGGCCTGGTTTGCCGATTATCCGGACGGTGACAACTTCATGCAGATGTTCTACGGCCCGAATACCGGAGATTCCAACTGGTCAGGGTTTAACCTGCCAGCCGTCAATAAAGAGTACGAAGCCAGCCTGAAGCTGCCAGACGGACCTGAACGTCAGAAACTGTATGACAAAATTAACAAACAGGTCGCGCAATATCAGCCTTTTATCATGGGGGATACCCGGATTTCCAGCTCTGTCACTCACGATTATGTTCATGGGTACAAAAAACATCCGATCATCGGCTCCTGGCGTTATATGTCACTGGATGAGAAAAAATAAATTCATCCTTAATCGTTATATCTAGCTGTATATCATTCGATACGACCCGGTTCCATTGCGTCGTATCGAATGTTGTTGTACCAGGAGAATTCATGCTTTCTTATATTATCCGCAGAAGCTGGCAAATGATTCCGACCCTGCTTGGCGTTATGTTGCTGCTGTTTATACTTTATTCGTTAGTTGGTGGTGACCCATCCTACATTCTGGCCGGTAAAAGCCTGAACGCTGAAATGCTCGCCAGTATCCGGGCACAACTGGGGCTGGATAAGAGCCTGCCGGAACAGTTTCTTATCTTTATCAAACAGGTGCTGACGATGGATTTCGGCACTTCATGGTCAACTCAACAGCCGGTGTCCGAAATTATCGGCAACCGGGTCGGCCCTTCGGTCATGTTACTGCTGACCTGGCAAATCTTCTCGCTGTTTTTCTCACTGCTGATAGCTGCATCCGTTGCTTACTATAACGGCAGTATTTATGATCGCACTGTCACTATTCTTTCCACGTTTGCGATGTCTATCAGTATTCTGGTTTATATTATCGCCGGGCAATATTTTCTCGCTTATAAGCTCCATTGGTTTCCGGTCTTTGGCTGGGGTGACGACCTGTGGGAAAACCTCCTGATTTATATTCCGCTGCCACTACTGATCGGACTGACGGTCAGCATCGCGCCCGACACCCGGTTTTACCGCACCTGTTTTGTCGAAGAGATTAACCATGACTATGTGCGCACAGCACGGGCGAAAGGTTTACCGGAACGAAAAGTCATCTTAAAACACGTGATGCGTAACGCATTGATTCCGATTGTCACCGGTGTGATGTCTTCTCTGCCTTATATGATTACCGGCTCAGTCCTGATGGAACGTTTTTTTGGAATTCCGGGGCTGGGTAATGAAATACTCAAGGCGGTGAACAACAGTGATTTCCCGGTCATTAAGGCCATTACGATTTATCTGGTGATTGCCATTATGATTTTTAATCTGCTTGCAGATCTGATCTATAAGCTGGTTGATCCACGCGTGAAACTGAAATAGGAAGGACAGACCGTGAATTCTCAAACCAATGAACTCAGTCTGGACGCAGAATCAACCGTATCAGACGCACCAGCCCGCAGTCTATGGCGCCTTGGCTGGCAACGATTAAAGAAAGATAAAGTCGGCTATATCAGCCTGTTTATTGTCATCTTCTATTTATTATTATCTCTGGCCGGATGGATGAACCTGATCGGTTCTGACTGGCGGGAAGAAATTGCACTGCCGTATGCGCCACCCACCTTTGCCAGCTGGGAAAAACGCGGCACGGAAGTCAAAGCCAGCAGCATTCAGGGGGTTGAACAGGAAACCCTTGAAGCAGATGCAGATGATCCGCTGGCTGCTTTAATGGCGGAAGCGGATACCAATGAAGATCAGTATGAAACAGAAACGGTACAAAAAGCCGATTCGCTGATTCTGGGCGCAGATGGTCGCGGACGCGACATTCTGCAAAAAACCTTAAAAGGTACTTCAGTATCGGTCACAGTGGCTCTGTTCGGCTCTCTCTGTGCGATTATTATCGGAACCATTTTAGGCGCACTGGCTGGTTATTTCGGCAAATGGGTCGATGACCTGCTGATGTGGTTTTACAGCATTTTCACCTCCATTCCGGACATGCTACTGCTGCTCTCTTTCGCCGTCGTATTTTCCCGCGGCATTGACACGCTGATTATCATCTTCGGTCTGACCTCATGGACTTATGTTTTCCGGATTATGCGGGCAGAATTTATGAAGCATAAAGACCGGGAATATATTCAGGCCGCCGATGCGATTGGTGCCGGACACGCCCGCAAGATGTTCCTGCATATTCTGCCGAACGTCAGTCATTTGCTCCTGGTGCAATTCTCTATTCTGACTGTCGGTATGATCAAATCAGAGGTGGTGCTTTCTTTTCTCGGATTCGGGGTCAGTATTACCCAGACCAGCTGGGGCTCGATGCTGGCAGAAGTGCCGTCCGAACTGCTTCAGGGCTATTGGTGGCAGATGGTCACAGTCACTGTGTTTATGTCCATTCTGGTCACCGCCTTCAGTCTGCTGACAGACAGTATGCGTGACGCGTTAGACCCGAAAGTGAAGTGATGAGGGAAGCATAATGAACAAACCTTTATTATCCGTGAAGAATTTAAAGGTCGACTTCAGACTGGAAGATGGCGACCTGTTTCACGCATTAAAAACCATTAGTTTTACCGTACCGGAAAACACTACTGTAGCGCTTGTAGGAGAATCCGGTTCCGGCAAGTCCGTGACTTCCATGGCATTGATGGGCTTACTCCCGGTATCAAATACACTCATCTCTGAGCAAAGTCAGATTGAGTTTGATGGCCGGGATGTACTCAAGATGTCGAAAAAAGAGTTGCAAACCCTGCGTGGCAGCGATGTTGCGATGATTTTTCAAGAGCCCATGAGCTCGCTAAATCCGGTATTCAGTATTGGTGATCAAATTATTGAAACCCTGCTGGAACATAAAAAGATCAGTAAAAAAGCCGCCAGAGAGAGGGCGATTGAACTGCTGACGGAAGTCGGTCTGCCTGATCCGGCCAACCGGCTCAAAGCTTATCCGCATGAGCTGTCTGGCGGGCAGCAACAGCGGGTCATGATTGCCATGGCAATCGCCTGTGAGCCTAAATTGCTGATTGCAGACGAACCCACCACCGCGCTGGACGTGACCATTCAGAAACAGATTCTGGAACTGATCGCAGACATGCAGAAAAAGCATCAAATGTCGGTGTTATTTATCACCCACGATCTGGGTGTTGTGGCTGAATTTGCCGATCAGGTCGTGGTGATGCGCCATGGTCATATCTGTGAACAAGGGGATATCAAAACCATTTTCACGCAACCGGAGCATCCTTATACCAAGGCGTTGTTAAACTGCCGTCCGACACTCGATTACCGCCCTGAACGACTGGCAGTAATTGACGACTTTCTTCAGGAAGGCAACTATCAGATGCCGGCAGAACGCTCACGTGGCTACAAGTCCGACGGCGATATCGTTCTGGATGTCAAAGACCTGCGTAAATATTTCCAAATCAGAACCGGGTTGTTCAGCCACCGGGATTTAAAAGCGGTCGATGGCGTCTCCTTTCAGCTGCAGCGTGGTAAAACACTCGGGATTGTCGGGGAATCAGGTTCAGGTAAATCCACTGTCGGACATACCATTATGCGTCTGTTTGAGCCCACATCCGGCCAGGCCTTTTACCGGGGTGATGATCTGCTGAGTATGACCGATGAGGAATTTAAACCCCTCAAACGCCGTGTGCAGATTATCTTCCAGAATCCTTATGCTTCACTCAATCCGCGCTTTACGGTCGGGCAAATCCTGACAGAGCCGATGATGCTTCACAACATCGGTGCGAATCAGGCAGAACGGCGCAAAATGGCTGAAGCGTTGCTGGAACGGGTCAGCCTGCCGAAAGGCGCATACAATAAATATCCTCATGAGTTCTCCGGCGGCCAGCGACAGCGGATTGCCATTGCCCGCTGTCTGACGCTGAAACCGGAAGTACTGATCTGTGATGAATCGGTCTCCGCACTGGATGTGTCCGTCCAGGCGCAGGTGCTGAATTTGCTTCAGGATTTACAGGATGAATATCAGCTCTCTTATCTGTTTATTTCGCATGACCTGTCTGTGGTGAAACATATCTCAGATCAGATTATGGTGATGCAAAAAGGCAAAGTGATTGAGATAGGCGATGCCGATGCGATTTACGCCAACCCGCAGGACGAATACACCCGGAATCTGATCAACGCCATTCCTCGGGATCCAATGCGTGGTAAAGCCTTACTTATTTAAAAATAATTTGGGTTTAAAAATCAGCTGGTTTGAAAATCTCTGTTTATTTCAATCGAACAGTGAAACAGATCAGTGAAACAAGATCAGATTGTCAGGTTAAAGCGGCTGAAATCCGATGAAGCCGCTCATCTGGATGTGTCTGGTGGCGCAAACAGACAAGGGCATTCAGGTTTCAGGTTTCAGGTATAGAAGCGTTGCCGGTAATCACTCGGATTGATCCCGATTCGCCGGATAAATGCCCGCCGCATTAAATCCACATTGGTAAAACCACATTGAGAGGCAATTCGCTGTAGCTGAGTTTCACTGTCTTCCAGCATTCTCCGGGCTGCATCCACGCGGGCCAGTTCCACAAAATCAGCGGGGGTGCCACCAGTTTCCCGGCGAAACAAACGGCTGAAATTACGCACACTCATCGCCGCTCTGTCTGCCAGAACCGGCAGGGACAAATCCTGTGCCAGATTAGCAAGAACCCAGCGTTGCACCGCTTCAATACGGCTCTCTGCTGCCATCTGTGCAGCAAGGTGTGCACTGAACTGAGACTGTCCGCCGGGTCTGCGCAGAAAAACCACTAACCGGCGGGCAATCTTCAACGCCAGCTCGCGGCCGTAATCATCTTCAATCAGTTTGAGTGACAAGTCGATACCGGCCGTAATCCCGGCGGAAGTACACAATGCGCCATCCTGCACGTACACAGAATCCGGAAAGACTTCAGCCTGCGGATAACGTGCCGCCAGTTCTTTGGCCTGCTGCCAGTGTGTTGTCACCTGTTTCCCATTCAGCAAACCAGCCGCCCCCAGAAAAAAGGCGCCGGTGCATACCGACCCATAACGTCTGATCCCGGGTGTCCGGCGCCGGAGCCATGTATGAAATGCCGCCATCGAAAAAGCCTGATGGTAATCATGCGTTCCCGCAACCAGCAGGGTATCAATGGGAAAATCCGGGTCAGACAATGCATGATCAGCAATCATAGTCATGCCATCAATATCGATTTGTTGATGCACTCCGGCTGCAAGGGTCCGTACATCATATTGAATCTCACCATTCGTCTGCCGGTAAGCTTCCCGGAAAGCCGCCAGTGGCCCGGAGACATCAAGAGGCTGTGCCTTCGGCGGCACGACAATCACAATGGTCCGCTGTTTTTTATCTGTCATTTGTATCGCCCACATCCGTTCGTTTTATGTCTGGCTGAAATCGCCGTCACTATGTCTTAATAAGACGTTAACTGCTTATTGAGACAAAACATCATACCGATAGAATAGAGACAAGCAATATGACCGACCCGACATAATGGAGAAAAGACATGACTGAAATCAGACCCCCTTTGCCACCTTTTGATTCAAAAACAGCAGCAGAGAAAGTACGCCTGGCAGAAGATGGCTGGAACAGCCGCGATGCCGCTAAAGTTGCCCTCGCCTACTCAACCGGCACAAAGTGGCGCAACCGGACTTATTTCGTCAGTAACCGGGCAGAAGCACAGGTATTTCTGACGCAAAAATGGCAAAAAGAGCATGAATACCGGCTGATTAAAGAGCTGTTTGCTTTTCGTGATAACCGCATTTCTGTTCGTTATGCGTATGAATGGCGGGATGACAGCGGACAATGGTTCCGGTCTTATGGTAATGAAAACTGGATATTTGATGAAACCGGGCTGATGAAGGAGCGCCACGCCAGTATCAATGATCTGCCTCTGAAGGAATCAGAACGAAAATTTCACTGGCCACTTGGAAGAAGGCCCGATGACCATCCGGGACTGAGTGATTTGGGATTATAATTGACATCATGCTCAGCAGAATGACCCACACCAGATCACGCTGAACAAACCGCGGCTTTATTTACCCTAATAAATTGCCGCGAATCCCCTGATAGATGTTCAGCACCCGATCATGAGCAGGTTTGTGTTCCGCAAAAAAATGTAAACAAATCCGCGCGCTGTCTTCATAGCCTTCCGGCAATTCGAGGTTTAAATCACTCGCCATCCGGCGGGCATAAGCCAGCTGCTTTTCTGTCGGTAGTTTCAGTTCATCGGGAATGGCAGACTGAATGGCATCGGTCAGTTGCTGTTCAAACTCCGGCCACTCACTGAGATCCAGTGTGGTTTTTTCTGTCAGCGATGCGAGTTTTATTTGCTCTGGGGTGAGACGGTAAGAAAAAGTAACCTGACCAACAGTAAATTGCACTTTATCCATTGAAAATCTTTGCCTGACGTGATTTTTGCTTTCTGGCTATGATATCAGCAGCGATCAGAATAAGCTACCGATGCAGGTGGTTGAGCCCGGCGGAATCATATCACCGGGCTATCATCAGACTGCTGAGAAACAGTGCATTAATTTGAAGTGACCAGACGGGCATTCAATGGCTGTAACGGGCGGTTGTTATGGCCCATCACACCCATCATCGCCTGTTGCTGGCTGCCAGAGAGTGTTTTGGTATCTTTCAGCACAAACCATCGCACCCCTTCACTACATGGCGGAGTGGTCAGAGAACCATTGAAACGATAGTAAGTTTGCGTTGAGTCCGGCAGTAGATCCTTCACTTTCAACGGGTGTGCGAATTTTTCACTATGACCCGTTTTTGGCAGGTTCGCCGTCAATTTATCCATAAACTGGCTTTTTTGCCCTTTGTCGAACATCACAGCAATCACTGCAAGGTTGCCATCTTTATCCTGATTTACAAAATGAGCTTCCATTGCAAACTGGTGATTATTGATATAGTTTTCTGATGGCGTATGAAAATGGAACTGCGCCAGTTTAAATGTTTTACCGTCTACCGTCAGTGTATTATCACCGGCAACTTTGGCCTGAATTGTGTGCCCGTTGTTCACAATACCAAGAACGGTACCATTATAATGAATTTCAAGCGGCTTAATACTTGCCTTCACCGCCTGATTAATATCGATTGGGCTCTGGTTATTTCCCGCCTGACAGGTTTCAGACACTTCTCCCCAGTTTTCCGGGTTATGCTTGCCCGAATATCCCCATTCAGATGCTGTCGCATTTCCCATCATCGCGACCGAAGCCGACAGAGCCAGCAGATAATACTTCATAAAAATCTCCCGTTGTATTTTGCAAAATAGTTATTATAAAAACAGCTTATATAGCGATTAGTGATAATAACAGCCCGCAATGTACAAATAACGATCGAATTTTTTATTTTCATACCTGGCGCACATTATAATATCCTTATGATTTGTAAGGAAAATATCTCATTATTTATGTATACACATTTAATGTGCAACAAACATATTTATTTAATGTATGACTTATCAATAGCTTAAGTTCAAATATAAAACTTTAAGCATATAAAAATATACAGATAACTCAGAGAAGAAACGGGTGATGATCCATGAAAAATTCAGACGAAAACGGGGGTGATTCAGATGTAACAGAAGGTTACAGCGTAAAAACCGGACTCAGTGAAAATGTCATCAGGACAATCAGGCTTATCACACTGAGTCTGGTTGGGTATATACCCATTTGGATATAAGTTAAGAGAGGGCGATGAGTAATCCCACACCTAGTAAAACTGCCATAATAAATTCCATAAGCGACTCCAACTCCATGCTGATAAACAGACTTCATCCTGTCTCAAAACTTATTCATGAAAAGTCTGAGATTTATACTACTCATACTTAAAAGTATATGTAAAAGGTAGCAATTACACAGAAAAGTTTAAATAAGCAGCAGGAAGTAATTTCAGGCCAGATCACATTTTTAAATCAATAAACAACGTAAAAACCATTAAAACCACAATTAAAATAACCTCTTCAGGTGGTTAAAAACAGGAAGAAAAAAGCAATGAAATTACAAAATCTTATTGAACAGGGATATCAAACCCGGAACGACCTCAATTGTGCTGAGGCCATATTGAAGGGAGCTAACGACGCATACGATTTAGGCCTGAATGAGCAGACCATCCGGCTCGCAGCAGGCTTCGGAGGTGGTATGGGGGTTGAAAAGGCCTGTGGCGTCGTGACCGGTATGGCGATGGTACTCAGCTCGATGTATGCCAAAGAAAGAGGACACACCAGCCCGGAAATGAAAGAGAAAATAAAACGGGCGATCGAAAAGTTTGAATCTCAATATCAGTCAACCGATTGTCGTTGTCTGAAAGCAAAACACCGGGACGAAAAAACAGGATGCCACGGGCTGATTCTTGCTGGCGGGAAGATTCTGGATGAGATCGTTGAAGCCGAATAGTGCGCTTCCGGGAAGGTAATACAGATATCCGGATCAGATATGTTGCGCGTCGGCCTTTTTCACGCTCTTCAACAAAGCCGAACGCGCACCAGCCTCTTTTTGAAGGAACAAAAAGAGACGAAAAATTCCTTTTTTATTCAGCTTCTGTGCGCGGGACAGGACCGGTTTTTACCGTCTTCCATGGCGGGAAAAACCTTCAACAGATGTCGTGTCTGTTACTCCTTTGTTTTGACGGGGAATTTGAATTTGGATGGAAGAACCCTCATAAGCCTCGTTACCATGCTCCAGCGTGGTAATGAATACCTGACCCAAAGAATATTTGAAGATCTGTCCCTGTTAGATTCCGGCTCTGGCTTCCTTTAGTTCTTTGGCATCCGGACCAAGTGTTGCGCAGCGAAAATATTACCCAATGCGAAACTAGAGAAAATTCAATGCGCCGGTCATCTGTGTCTGATGGACAGGCCTGAAGCGTTTAATCAAGCTATTCTCATGTTTTTACTGGTTGATTGATCTTACAAAACTTCAGCGCAGCTTTATGGATGCGCTGAAAAGTTTTTCAATTTCAGTAACATCACCGTTCGCGTATCAGTGACTCTTTTTGCTCTACCACAAACACTCACGGGAAGAAGATTCTGGCAATGAAGCTGGTTTGGTACGCTCATACATCCAACGATCCAAGCGGCTTATGGTGCATGCGTCCCAGCCCATTTTCACGGCGGAAAACGGGCGAAAACGCCTTTTTACCACGCGCTGGCCGGATCGGGACTGGAAGCGCATCCCTGCGCCCAATCCCTGAAATTCATCCTGAATTTCCCTGAATCATTGCTCAATGAAACTATAGTGAAGAGACTCAAAATAACGCCTTAAGCTGGTTCAAAAATATTCAGCTCAGGCCCGGTAGCCGGAATATGCTCTTCCCGCTGCCAGACAATGATTTCATCCAGCTTCTTCGCGTAGTCCTCATCACTCATCTCCCGCCAGTAGGTCGGATTACGGCCGGTTTTTTTATCATGGGCGGCGGTGGTTTCATCCTGCTCACGGAAAGGCTCCAGTATCGGGATATCCGGCAGGGGCTGGCTCACATCCATATATTGCTGAATCATATTCCACACCCGCAGGTACTCTTCCTGCGACAGATGCATCCCACACATCGAACCCAGCCCGATGGCGCCTTCATTGTAATCATGATAACGGTGCACCAGTTTCAGGTGATGACTCAGCAATCCCTGATGGTTCGGGTTACTCATCAGAATACAGTCAAACTCAATAAACGGATGACTGAATATCACCCGGTTTCCTTTACCGTATAACGTCACCATCCCGGTTTCCCGGCTCAGGGTAAAACGTTTACGGGCAAAAAGAGAAAGGTGCTCGATTTTAAAAAACTTATCTACAACACCATTGACTAGCCATTTGGGACCGTTAAAGAGACACATCGGGGCATAGATTACTATAGCTGGCAGAGCAATATACAATATAAAAGTCGATAAAATATAAATAGTTCCATCTAACCCGGCTTTTCCAGTTAAAGGAATAAGTGAAACTAAACTGACTAAAGGAAAAATAAACTGGAGTATAAATTTTGCACACGCAGCCATAAAAAAATAAAACCCCAGCCATCTTACAAAAGTATAAGGTTCTAATCTGTTCTGATTCCAGTATAAATCGATCCCTACTTCAGCACTGTTCTCATGTACCGATGATTTGTATCCTCTGATCACGGAGGTCGCAATACTGTTGTGATCTGCCCGAGTGAAAGCAAACCTCTTTCCCCGCCGGTACAGACTTTCATACCAGCTGCTTTTACCGGGTCTGGGCTGTGGGGTGAAATCTCGGCTGTTATAGGCGCCGGGTTGATAAGCCATTGAGTTTTCGTTTATTTAGAAGAGGATTCAGGCATTGAAGCAGGTTTGGTACGCTCATACATCCAACGCTCCAAGCGGCTTATGGTGCATGTGTCCCAGCCCATTTTCACGGCGGAAAACGGGCGAAAACGCCTTTTTACCACGCGCTGGCCGGATCGGGACTGGAAGCGCATCCCTGCGCCCAATCCCTGAAATTCATCCTGAATTTCCCTGGGTCATTGCTCAATGAAACCACAGTGAAGAGACTCAAAATAACGCCTTAAGCTGGCTCAAAAATATTCAGCTCAGGCCCGGTTGGCGGTAAATCTTCTTCCCGCTGGATTCTGGCAATTTCCGTGATTTTTTGCTCAAACGCTTCATCGGTCATCTCACGCCAGTAACGGGGATTGCGCCCGGTTTGCTTATCATAAGCTACTGTCGTTTCATCCTGCTCACGAAAAGGTTCCAGCATCGGGATATCCGGCAGGGGCTGGCTCACATCCATATACTGCTGAATCATATTCCACAAGCGTCTGTACTCGGCCCGTGGCATATTCACGCCAGACATCACCCCGATATTAATCCCCTGTCCATAATCATGATAACGGTGCATTAACATCAGCTGATAACTTAATAATCCCTGATGGTTCGGGTTGCTGGCCAGAATACAGTCAAATTCAATAAATGGATGAGTAAAAATAACCCGGTTCTTTTCCCCGTATAATGTCACCATGCCGGTTTCACGGTTCATGGTGTATCGCTTGCGGGCAAATAAAGACACCTTCTCTTTATCGATTTGCGGATCACGCCAGTTAAGCCAGAGAATTGGGCTGTAGATAATTATCGCAGGAAGGGCAATATACAGATTAATTTCTATAAAAAAATCAAATACATCCCATAAAGTCCATGCATCACTAAATGATATAATAACACATAAAAAAACAAAAAAGGGGTAAGCAAACTGTAAAGCAACTTTTGCCATAGAAGCAATAAAAAAATAAAATCCAGCCCAGCGAACAAACGTATATGGCTCTAAGCGCTGATGAGTCCAAAATTGTCCCAAACAGTTATCATCACCATTGACTAATGAAGGCGTTTGCTCCCTGATGGCGGAAGTCGCAATACTGTCATTCACCTGTGAATAGCCAAATTTTTCACCGCGCCGGTGCATTCGCTCTGACCAGCCCGGGTTTTCAGCCGGACGGGGCTGACGTTTAAAATCGCGGCTATTATAAGCCGTTGGTTGATAAGTACGGTTCATTCTCATGTTTTTTCTGGTTGATTGATCCCACAGGCTCTAACGCATCAGTGACTCTTTTTGCGCTGCCACAAAGACTCACGGGAAGAAGATTTTAGCATTGAAGCAAGTTTGGTACGCTCATACATCCAACGATCCAAGCGGCTTATGGTGCATGCGTCCCAGCCCATTTTCACGGCGGAAAACGGGCGAAAACGCCTTTTTACCACGCGCTGGCCGGATCGGAATTGGAAGCGCATCCTTGCGCCCAATCCCTGAAATTCATCCTGAATTTCCCTCGGTCATTGCTCAAATCATCCACTGTTTACTGTGAAAAGACACCAATCCTTCTGTTAAGAAGCAATCAACAATAATCTTATATGAGATATATTTAAATCTTATTTATGACTTTCCTGAGGATTATATCGATGAAGATCACACTTTTTTGTCTGCTAAAAACCATACTTTCAATCCATTGACTTCATTGTCACCCCAACCGTAAACTACTGCCTTCACTGGCAAAATCCAGTGAATGGGATTGGCCTCTCAAACTGAAACCACTAGACATATAGAAGCTGGCATTTATATTAGTTTCTGTGTGGAGCCTTGGCACACCTGTACTTTTTCAGAATGACGGTGAGCTGAGCAGGGGCGCTTCGGCGCGCCGTTTCCTAGTGGGCGGTAAGGCCAACCTTGTTCAGTTCACCACCATATAGTTTGGCCTCTGTATGGTGGTGAGTTACCTGTCATAACCATTAGGAAAAGAATGATGCTTGAAATGCTTCCCTACAAACCCGACATTGCCCTGAAAGCACGGGAACTTATCCTCGAATTCAGTCAGACAATCGATGATCATCATGCCGATGCTCAGATGATTGATCAGATACAAAACTATCTGAATAACCTGATCACCTTACATGCTCTGCGACATCAGGCGCTGGAGGATTCCGTTTCCGGAATATCGTGAACTGGCAGGCTGGCTTAAAATGAACGGAGAAACAGAAAGGGGCGTTCAAGTGCCGCCCCTGATTGATTAGGAAGCTGACAATGGTTCAAAAATATTCAGCTCTGGCCCGGTGGCCGGAATATGCGCTTCCCGCTGCCAGACAATGATTTCATCCAGCTCCTGATCTTCTTTTATTTTGCCTGAATTCGCAGATCGATCCCACAGGCTCTGGCGCAGTTTTTGATGCGCTAAAAGGTCTTTCAATTTCAGTCACATCTCCGTTCGCGTATCAGTGACTCTTTTTGCGCTGCCAAAAAGACTCACGGGAAGAAGATATTAGCATTGAAGCAGGTTTGGAACGCTCATACATCCAACGATCCAAGCGGCTTAAGGTGCATGCGTCCCAGCCCATTTTCACGGCGGAAAACGGGCGAAAACGCCTTTTTACCACGCGCTGGCCGGATCGGGATTGGAAGCGCATCCTTGCGCCCAATCCCTGAAATTCATCCTGAATTTCCCTGGATCATTGCTCAATGAAACCACAGTGAAGAGACTCAAAATTTTGCTCTGTTCAGCTATGTGCAGCAATTCAGTTAACACCTTGGGTCCTTCAGCATGGCGGGACTGAAAACCAGATGGAATAATGTGATACAGCACATAACTGCCAAAACCTAATGCAGCAATCGCACACAGGCTTAACACGAAGAGCATAATTAGCTTCAGATTGATTTTTTTTATCATAAGAAAAATAGTAAATTTAAAAATCAGAGCTGCAATAAAGACAAGCTCTGATTCTTTATTAGTCAATAAACTATGGGCTTGGTGGATTCATTTCATCGATGTAAATAACTGGAGTCATTTCACTGATTGTTTTTTGGGATAATTTTTTTGCTTCAGATAATTCCTTATTATTTAACACATCTAAATTCTCATATTTCATTTTTATCTTTAATGTCATGAGATTGCTATTCCTGTTTGACAGTTCATCACTAGTAATAGCACATGATGCAACCTTAATTAGATTATCCCTTGTTTTATTTCCTCTCAAAAAGAAGTAATCCAAACATGTATAATAGTCGCTATCAATTTTTTCAACCTGTTTTATAACCTTACCAATATATTGAGATGAAAACATTTCTCGATCATCAAGAATAACTGTAGATAAAGCCAAAGGATAATTATTATTGGCTAGCAAAGTCAGAATTTTATTTACCAGTACTATATCTTGCTTATCGACCGGACTATCCTTATCAAGATAGGGGCCATAATAACCATGTCGTACATACCCCCCAAGTAAACTCATTAAAGGCTGATAATAATGCTGTTTAGCATTCTCTGTCACCAGTTGTTCCAGCTTTTTATGGACTTCGGCTGAATCACTGTATACATCAATATCCAGCTTCAGCAAATAATAAGCTGCTTTCAAATCGCCATTGTCAGCCCGCTGTTTCAGTAATTTCCGGCCTAACTTGCCCCATTTTTCCTTACAATAACCGAACATAAAACGCTGACAATCAGAATTATCCGCATCCAGTCGTAGTGCCGCATACGGATTCCCCAGCTCCGCAGATTTCTGGTATAAATGTGCTGCTCTTGATGAACGATAAGGACTACCGTAAGTGATTTCTGCCAGCCAGAACATCGCATCGGCATTACCTTTTTCTGCCAGTGGCTCAAGGAGTTTTTCAGCAATATCCCAGCGGTGACGCTGGATCTCCAACACCGGCTGATAGAGCGGATTCTCCGGCCGGTAAGTACTGGCGATATACGGATCCGGGTTAAAAGGCTTACTCTGTTCAGCCATGTGCAGCAATTCAGTTAACACCTTCGGCCCTTCAGCATGGCGGGACTGAAAACCAGATGGAATAATGTAATACAGCACATAACTGCCAAAACCTAATGCAGCAATCGCACACAGGCTTAACACGAAGAGCATAATTAGCTTCAGATTGATTTTTTTTATCATAAATAATAGTGAATTAGGTATCTGAGCAGCAATCCCTGCTGCCCTGATTTTTGTTAACAGAACAACTATAGGTTCACTGAGTTCATTTCATCGATATAAATAACAGGAGTCATATTTTTAATAATATTATCAGCTATATGCTTTGCCTGAGATAGTTCGGCCTCAGATAACGGTGGATAGTCATTATATTTTAAATTCGATTTAACCATATTAAAGTCATGATATCTATTAACTTCTTGATCGCTGGCAATAGCACATCCTGCAAGTTTAATCACATTGATACGTGGTTTATCTTCACCAACGGGATAAAATTCTCTACAGACTGTGACACTAATATCAAGTTCATTTCTTTTGTTAATCATTTTCTCCATATATTCAGATGTAACTGAAATATCATCATCGAATATAATCTCAGACATGAGTGGCACATAGTTATTATTTACAGCAAGTTTCATTAGCTGAATAACTAGTCTTTTATTTTCAGAAGACAGTGGTTCTTTACGATCAAAATAATACCCTTTAAGATAGCGTTTTAATAAATCAGCAAGCGGTCGGTAATAGTGATTTTTAGCATTCGCTGTGACTAAACTTTCAAGCTTTTTATGTTCTTCTTCAGTTGTTAGCAACTTATCTCTTAATAAATAATACCCAGCTTTTACATCACCTTTATCTGCTCGTTCTTTGAGTAGCTTTCGTCCTAACTTACCCCATTTTTCTTTGCAATAACCGGACATAAAACGCTGACAATCAGAATTATCCACGTCCAGCCTTAATGCCGCATAAGGATTGCCAAGCTCTGCTGATTTCTGATATAAATGTGCAGCTTTGGATGAGCGATAAGGACTACCGTAAGTGATTTCTGCCAGCCAGAACATCGCATCGGCATTACCTTTTTCTGCCAGTGGCTCAAGTAGTTTTTCAGCAATATCCCAGCGGTGACGCTGAATTGCCAATACAGGTTGATATAACGGATTCTCCGGCCGGTAAGTACTGGCAATATACGGGTCTGGATTAAATGGTTTACTCTGCTCTGCCATGTGCAGCAGTTCCGTTAACACCTTAGGCCCTTCATTATGACGGGCAGTAAAACCATCAGGAAATAACCATAAATAGCCAAACACTAAAAAGACAATCAAGACTAAGCTGACAAAAGCTATAGCGAGCCATTTGATAATATTTTTAAATAATGTTCTAAATTTGATTCTACTCATTGTAAAAAATTATTTTTAAAAAGCCAAATCCATAATATTTCTAAGCTATCATTTCTATCATAAAATAAACTATGGACTTGGTGGGTTTATTTCATCGATGTAAATAACTGGTGTCATCTTACTGATCATTTTTTCTGAAATCTCTTTTGCTTGACTTATTTCATCTTCTGTTAGAGCATCTATATTTTCATCTTTCAAAACCATTTCTAATAAAGAAAGATTATGATTCCTATATGAAATTTTATCACTAGCGATAGCACAAGATGCAAGATTAACTATATTATCTCTACTTTTATCTTCCCTCAAAAATAAATAGTCCAGACACGAATAATAATTAATACCTAATTTTTCAAGTTGACTCATTACTTTATCAATATATTGAGATGAAAACATATCTCCATCATCGATAACTGTAGATAAAGCCAAAGGATAATTATTATTGGCTAGCAAAGTCAGAATTTTATTTACCAGTGCTATATCTTGCTTATCGACCGGACTATCCTTATCAAGATAGGGACCATAATAACCATGTCGTACATACCCCCCAAGTAAACTCATTAAAGGCTGATAATAATGCTGTTTAGCACTCTCAGTGACCAACTGTTCCAGCTTTTTATGAACTTCGGCTGAATCACTGTATACATCAATATCCAGCTTCAACAAATAATAAGCTGCTTTCACATCACCATTGTCAGCCCTCTGTTTCAGTAGTTTTCTCCCCAACTTACCCCATTTATCATCACAATAACCGGACATAAAACGCTGACAATCAGAATTATCCACGTCCAGCCTTAATGCCGCATAAGGGTTACCTAACTCAGCTGCTTTCTGAAATAATTTTGCAGCCGGTCCTGCTGAATATAACCCACTGCCGTATGTGATCTCCCCAAGCCAAAACATGGCCTCCGCATTACCTTGTTCAACCAATGGCTTGAGTAATTTTTCAGCCTGCGCTAGCTTACCACGCTGTATCGCCAACACCGGCTGATAGAGCGGATTCTCCGGCCGGTAAGTACTGGCAATATACGGGTCTGGATTAAATGGTTTGCTCTGCTCTGCCATGTGCAGTAGTTCCGTTAACACCTTCGGCCCTTCAGCATGGCGGGACTGAAAACCAGATGGAATAATGTGATACAGCACATAACCGCCAAAACCTAATACTGCAATCACACACAAGCTTAAAACGAAGAGCATAATTAGCTTCAGATTGATTTTTTTTATCATAATTTCCAGCCAGACTCTTCTAACGGCTTATTTATCAATCCATAAAAATTTTTATAATTATTCATTCATTAGTTTTATACAATAGTTGCATATTAATTTTACATCCTTTCAGAATTCATCTCATCAATATAAATAACGGGGGTTTGTTCTTCTATAATTTTTTCCGACAATGTTTTAGCCTGATTGATTTCATCAGCACTCAGGGGCGTAATTTTTTTTCGACTCAATATAGATTGGAATAAATCAAAATTTGTAAAATTCCTTTTTTCAAAATGTGTAACCGCCAATGCACAAGCTCCACCTAAAATTAGATTTGATCGTTTTTTATTTTCAATTTCATTATAATATGACGCACACGTATAAGGTTTACCTTCTAATAAAATACTTTGACCAATCACTTTAGACAAATATCCTTTCGGTGTCATATTATCATTTGAATATATATATTTTGCTACTGCCGGAGGAAAATTATTATTAGCAGCTAACATAGCAAACTGCATCAATATCTTCCACTGCTCAGTCGATATTTCCTTATTTCTATCCAAATAAGGGCTATAGCTACTTCCTCCCAAGTAAGTTCTAATCAAACGAATTAAAGGATGATAATAGTATTGTTTCGCATTTTCGGTCACCAATTTTTCCAGTTTTTTATGCACTTCGGCTGAATTACTAAACTCATTCATATCTAGCTTCAACAAATAATAAGCCGCTTTCACATCGCTATTGTCAGCCCGCTGTTTCAGTAATTTCCGGCCTAACTTGCCCCATTTTTCCTTACAATAACCGAACATAAAACGCTGACAATCAGAATTATCCACATCCAGTCGTAGTGCCGCATACGGATTCCCCAGCTCCGCAGATTTCTGATATAAATGTGCAGCTCTGGACGCGCGATAAGGACTACCGTAAGTGATTTCTGCCAGCCAGAACATCGCATCGGCATTACCTTTTTCTGCCAGTGGCTCAAGTAGTTTTTCAGCAATATCCCAGCGGTGACGCTGGATCTCCAACACCGGCTGATAGAGCGGATTCTCCGGCCGGTAAGTACTGGCGATATACGGATCCGGGTTAAAGGGCTTACTCTGTTCAGCCATGTGCAGCAATTCTGTTAACACCTTGGGTCCTTCAGCATGTCGGGACTGAAAACCAGATGGAATAATGTAATACAGCACATAACTGCCAAAACCTAATGCAGCAATCGCACACAGGCTTAAAACGGAGAGCATAATTAGCTTCAGATTGATTTTTTTTATCATAATTCCCAGTTAAACTCCTTCCAATACTCTTTACTCTCTTCCACCATCTCTTTAACCCGCTGACGATCTGCGACAATATCACTATTATCACTATCTTTATCAACCCGGTAAGCCATAAAACGATTTACAAATTTATTTATACTGGGTGTATATAAACGATAGCATCTAATGTTCCCACACAATTGCAAACTCAACCCTGTAAATAGTCTTCTAATACGTGCAATTTCACTATTTCTTTCTTTACTTCGGGTTAACTCTAGCCTATCAATAAAATGGGCTATCTGATACCAGCTTTCAGCAAAACGCTGCCACTGTGCATAGGGGTTACGTACATTTTCCAGATTTCCGCCCATACGAATTAAACTTTCTTCAAACTGACGACGACGTTGCTCAAGTATTTCTTCTTTTTTTGTTGACTGAGTCAACCAATCCATAATCTGAATTATCGCTTGAGCCTTTTCGATCTCCTGATTCTTACGCTGTTCTTCCTCATCATCACTTTCCCACCAACCACTAGCCCGCTGACTCAAACAATCCAGCAGCTTACACATCGATTCCGGCGGCATATTTTTCACCCAACTCTGTACTTTTTGCTTATCACTTCGTTCAAGAATATTTCGCGCAACCGTCGGCGCATAGTCTTTTTTCAACGCGTTGGATTTAAAATCGGCATAAGCCGTGGTTGGCATCAACAGAATATCACCGAAACTCAGACCTAATACAATCGCAAGGGTTAAACGCTCATTGAGGGCTTCATAGTCCTGATTCACGCCGTTTTCATCCACTTCCCCGAACACCGCGATTCGGCGGAACCCAGATTCTTTGAGAATGTTCAGCAGGTGCTCGATAAACCGGTCGGCGTTGATCGGATTGACCGAAACCGAGATTTTACCCGACACCCCCGGACCGCACACCACTTTCGCAGCGGCAACCAGATACAAAGTGCCGTTCTGGAAGGCGATTCTGAGCTCACCGGAAAAACCAATTCCCGCATTCGCTGCCAGCTTGCTGGTGACACCGCCCAGCTCCAGCAGATCAGCAGTAATTTTATTGCCGTTAATTGTGGTTGCCGGTGGCCGCCAGTAAACCTTGGCTCCGATTTCTCCGCCAGCTTCCACACCGGCAAAGGCATCCACTTTTGCTACGCCCTGCCCGGCAAGCGCCAGACCGGTCGGATTTCCGTTATCAGAGCCATTATCCCCGGCTGAAGATTCCGGAATATTTTGATCTGCTCCGTTGACCCGGTAACCCAGTGTCCGGCTGTTCACACCCTGATTGTAATCCTGATAGCAGGTGGCTTTCCCTTTTACACCGATTTTACCGTCCGTCGCCGACGGCCCGAAGCTGACATTCCCGGAGATGCTACAGGTAGCCGCCGCCAGACCATACACAACGGCCGACATTTCAAGGAAAAAATCACCACATTCATAGGTTTTCGGCACTTCTTTCTGCTGTGTTTCATCCCATGCCATGTAAGTGATATCCGGCTGCATACCCTTTGCCGGACCTTTGGTCGGATCACCCTGATCGCCCTGCGGGAACCAGGTTTTGAAGGATAACTGACCGCTAAGCAGCGTCAGGTTCACACTGGCCGAAACGCCACTGGTCAGATCCATATTGGGTTTGAGTTTATCGTGTTCACTGGCTGGCAGGTTCACCGTGCCGTTCACACTGGCAGAAAGACGCATAAACTGTGCCTGCGCATCCACCACATACAGTGATTTTCCGTCAGGCCCGAAACCATCTTCCCAGTGATAGTTGTCTTCCCAAAATGCGGATGTTTCCCCCTTGGCTTCTTTGGCAATATTGAACACACTCAGGGCGAATTTGCCTTTCACCAAATCATTGGCCGCATCCCCCGCCGCACTTTTTGCCGTTTTATACACAGCATTCAGGTTATCCATCGTACTCTGTAAATCACTGAACTTTGTCAGCGCCTGTTTCTGGGAATCGACCATCGTCCCCGGCCCGACCGGCACCACTTTCTGAGTAATATTTTTGATATGGCCTCTGGCTTTACTTTCATCGCCGGAAGACTGAGGCAAATACCAGGCAGGCCCGCGAACCCAGCCAACCTCACCGCTGGAAAGCAGCACACATTCAACCACCTGTAAGTCAGCTTCGCCGGTTTTTTTATGAAAAAGTTTGCGGCTTTTCTTCTGTGGTTTGAATTTCTCTTCATCCCAGACCAACTGATAAGCGGCTTTTTTCTTGTCTTCCGGCAGATAAAAGCGTTGTAAATTCTCGGCTTTCTTTGCCCGATCCGCAGCCAGCTCTTTTAAAAAATCAATCCGCGCCAGTGCCAGCTTTTTCACCCAAATCATGTGACTGAACATTTGCGGGGCTGGCATGGCAGAGCCCAGCACCTTTTTTAAATCTCCCGTCCATTGGCTCAGCGTCGCATCAATCAGCTTCACAATCGCCAGAGACGGGTAATAACCCCATTCCACAAATCCTTTGGTATTGATGATTCGTTTCATCTGGCTTTGTGCGGGCTCTTTGGAATCAGTTTGGACGCCAAGCTCCTGTATCAGTTTTTCAGCAATCTCTTGTCCGTCTTCAATATCAATCTTACGGCTGGATTTACCTGATAAGAATTCATTACTGCGCCAGAAATCAAACATGCCGAAATGCTGGCGTAAAGTCTCCGGTCCGAGATGGTTATCGGCTTCGCCTTCCAGCTCAGCAAAGGTCAGGCATTGCTCTTTGAGCAAAATCCCCATCCGGTTCAGGTTGAGCAGATGCGCAGCAAAATCAAATGCAGCCCCCTGATATTCATCACCGCTTTCAGCCTCATAGGATAAGATTTTTTCCGAGGACCGCTTCACGTAGTCCCAGAACAAGCGAATGCTTCGGCTGGCATCTTCATGAGAATTCAGAGCAGTTTCTGTGTCATGATATGTCCGGCCCAGAAAAGCAGCTTTCAGGGTCGCTTCAATGTTTTTCTGCTTACTGCTGGTAAAGTACTGATGATTTTTATCATAAACAAATTTTGACCCATCATCGGTGGTCAGCGTCCGGGCAAACTGCTCAGCGCGGCGTTCTATCTCTTTGCGCTCACGTTCCAGATGCTGGAGCACTTTATGACGGAGTTTCATTCTTGCTTTTGCCAGATGATTCTTCGTGTCACTGATTTGCTCAAACTGCTTGATCGTCATATCAACCGAGGTCATACCGGGACCGTAAGTCTGAACCATCAGGGAATAAGTCAGGTAACCTTTGACCTTCTCCCACATGACATATTTGTCAATCAGTTCTTTTACATCTAATCCTTCCTGAGTAGCAACAGATTCGATAAAGCTGTCTTCCCCATGCTCAAATTGTTTTGCTGCACCGGTTTTGATTGTTAATAACAGGTAAAGCATCAGACGATAGCGATCAATATCCGTTTTTGATTCGAGAAATGCTTCATGCGGGGTATTCTGAAATTTAGATAACAACCCGAGACTATTCAGCTTTTGCAGGGTTGCTTCATGGTCCTCGATAACAGATTCAGCAACCAGCTTTTGTTCATCCTCAATGATTTTCTTCGCATCCTGACTGATGGCATACCAGACTTTTTTATTCGATTTCGGATGCGCAGGGACGTAAAGAATATCCACCAGCTCAGGCCCGGAACTGCCACAATAATCATTTTTACATTTTGGTGGTTTAGGCAGCGGAATGCGGGTTCCCGGATCATTATTAAATGCAGCGCCTTCCTGCCCCGGCAAGACAAGCGTATTACCGGCATAAATCAGATCAATGTCCTTAATTTGGTCACTATTCAGTGCCTGCAACTGAGCGACATCAAGATTAAACCGTTCGGCGATCAGACTTAAGCAATCACCTTCCTGAATTTTATATGTTTTTGGATAATCAGCCATCACGTTATACCCATGCTTTAAATACTGGTGAAATCAATTCATAAGGCCGTGCCACAACCTCCGGCACACAGGCCGGGTGACGTAAGGTACGGAACTGCTGGTTATTGTCTGTCCAGCTCATCGAACAACAAGGCCCGAGAATCGTCCTGATATCTTTTTCTGCGAGCTGAGTAATAATCTCTTCCCACAGTGGACTGCCGTAATACCTGAAAAACAACGGCGCTCCCTCGATCTGCACATCAAACAACGCTTGTAAATGTTCAATCAGGGTCTCTTCAGCCAGTGAGCGCTCACAGGAAAAAAGCACACAACTGGTGCGCAGGGCATAGTCATCCACCATTTGTGCAGCAATTTCTCCGGTCCCGCTAAAGCGAAAAGCGACCGGACTCTGTTCAATCAGGTTTTCATATTCCGTCCCGGAAAACAGCTTTTGCATCGCCGGATTTTCCTCATGCTGATAAGCCAGCTGAGCAATATCCGGTACTCTGACTGTATCCACCACCAGCCAGTGATCCATCCCCGGCGTGGTCAGTAATTTCTTTAATGCTTTGTTCATCATGCATTCCCCCGGCACGGACAATCAGAGCGCGGGCAGGAGCCATCCGGCTGTTTCTGACATTTTTTCACCAGTGGCAGGTTATCAAGCGCAATCTCGATAAATGCTTGTGGTGAAATCGGTGTTGGCTGATGTGTCTTCGGCGTTTGCTTCGCCGCTGGCTTCTCCTTCTCCACATAATCCACAATCACCGCTTCCGCGCCAGTCATACCGGTGATGTCTGGCGGCACCAGCTCTTCGGGGGGCTCCAGGGCTTCGAGGATTTTTGGCATCACCGCATCTTCGCCGCCGTAGCCGCTGCCGCTGCCTGCGCTGCCGCCGGAGTTGAGGTTTATCGCCGGGCCGACCACGCTCACGCCGCCCGGATCGAGTTTGACGAAGGTGCCGCCGACTTTGATGGTGATTTCGCTGCCCGCCTGAAGCACCACCGAGTTGCCGCCTTTGAGGTGCACTTCGGAGCCCGCATCGAGGGTTTGTTTACCCGCGACTTTCTGGTGGAATGCTTTATCGACGCTGACGGTGCGGTTTTTGGTGATCTTGATCCGCTGCTCGCCTTCAATCACCAGATGATCGGCTTTTTTGACATTGCCGGACTGGTTGTTTTCGATCGTCTCGTGGCGGTCGTGTTTAATGTCGGTGGTCGAGTCGTTTTCGATCAGGGTTTCGACATCTTTCTGCGCGTGCAGGTAGATTTTTTCACTGCCGGACTGATCTTCAAAACTCAGCTCGTTGTAGCCTTTGCCCTGATGCGTCTGGGTGCGCAGCACGGTTTTGGTTTTATTGGCTGGCAAGGCATACGGCGGGGTGTTGCTGGCATCATACGTCCGGCCGGTGACAATCGGTTGGTCCGGGTCGCCGTGCAGGAAGGAGACAATCACTTCGTTGCCAATCCGCGGCACCGTCACCATCCCCTGCTGGCCACCAGCCCAGCCCTGTGAAACGCGGATCCAGGCACTGCTTTTATCGTCCGAGCCATCGTAGCGATCCCACGGGAAATGCTGTTTCACCCGGCCATGTTCGTCGGTGTAAATCTCTTCTCCCGGCGGGCCGACCACCAGCGCAATGCTGGGGCCATCGACGCGGGGCTTTGGTTGCGGATGCGCACGCCAGACACTGTCACCGGGGATTAAGGTGAACTGGTTGCTGTAGTCGGCCGCACCGCCGGAGCTGTCTTCAGACTGCTTGCGCTCGGTCATCGACGAGATGAACATTTTCGCGGTACTGGACGCACGACGAGGGTATCGTCACTGATCCCGTCGATGGTCAGCTTAAAATTTAGTCTTCTCATGGGGTAGAGTCATCAGTATCGCTGTTAAGAAGCAATCAACATAATCTCATATGAGATATATTAAAATCTTATTTATGACTTCTCTGAGGGATATATCGATGAAGATCACACTTTTTTGTATGCTAAAAACCATACTTTCAATCCATTGACTTCATTGTCACCCCAACCGTAAACTACTGCCTTCACTGGCAAAATCCAGTGAATGGGATTGGCCTCTCAAACTGAAACCACTAGACATATAGAAGCTGGCATTTATATTAGTTTCTGTGTGGAGCCTTGGCACACCTGTACTTTTTCAGAATAACGGTGAGCTGAGCAGGGGCGCTTCGGCGCGCCGTTTCCTAGTGGGCGGTAAGGCCAACCTTGTTCAGTTCACCACCATATAGTTTGGCCTCTGTATGGTGGTGAGTTACCTGTCATAACCATTAGGAAAAGAATGATGCTTGAAATGCTTCCCTACAAACCCGAAATTGCCCTGAAAGCACGGGAACTTATCCTCGAATTCAGTCAGACAATCGATGATCATCATGCCGATGCTAAGATGATTGATCAGATACAAAACTATCTGAATAACCTGATCACCTTACATGCTCTGCGACATCAGGCGCTGGAGGATTCCGTTTCCGGAATATCGTGAACTGGCAGGCTGGCTTGAAATGAACGGAGAAACAGAAAGGGGCGTTCAAGTGCCGCCCCTGATTGATTAGGAAACTTAAGCCGACTCAAAAATATTCAGCTCTGGCCCGGTGGCCGGAATATGCTCTTCACGCTGCCAGACAATGATTTCATCCAGCTTCTTCGCGTAATCCTCATCACTCATCTCCCGCCAGTAGGTCGGATTACGGCCGGTTTTTTTATCATGGGTGGCGGTGGTTTCATCCTGCTCACGGAAAGGCTCCAGTATCGGGATATCCGGCAGGGGCTGGCTCACATCCATATATTGCTGAATCATATTCCACACCCGCAGGTACTCTTCCTGCGACAGATGCATCCCACACATCGAACCCAACCCGATGGCGCCTTCACTGTAATTATGATAACGGTGCACCAGTTTCAGGTGATGACTCAGCAATCCCTGATGGTTCGGGTTACTCATCAGAATACAGTCAAACTCAATAAACGGATGACTGAAAATCACCCGGTTTCCTTTGCCGTATAACGTCACCATCCCGGTTTCCCGGCTCAGGATAAAACGTTTACGGGCAAAAAGAGAAAGGTGCTCGATTTTAAAAAACTTATCTACGACACCATTGACCAGCCATTTAGGGCCGTTAAAGAGACACATCGGTGTATAAATCACCAATGCAGGTAATGTTACATATAGTAAGACATTGGAAAATATATAAATAACACCTCCCCATCCATGATCACCAAGTAAGGGAAGCAGTGATATTAAAAACAATAGAGGAGTAGCGAACCACAATGTAAACTTCGCTAATCCTGCCATAAATAAATAAAAGCCCAGCCAACTGGTAAAAGTGTACGGTTCTAATCTGTTCTGATTCCAGTATAAATCGATCCCTACTTCAGCACTGTTCTCATGTACCGATGATTTGTATCCTCTGATCACGGAGGTCGCAATACTGTTGTGATCTGCCCGTGTGTAAGCAAACCTCTTTCCCCGCCGGTACAGGCTTTCATGCCAGCTGTTTTTACCGGGTCTCGGCTGTGGGGTGAAATCTCGGCTGTTATAGGCGCCGGGGTGATAAGCCATTGGGTTTTCCTTTATTAAGAAGAAGATTCAGGCATTGAAGCAGGTTTGGTACGCTCATATATCCAACGATCCAAGCAGCTTAAGGTGTATGCGTCCCAGCCCATTTTCACGGCGGAAAACGGGCGAAAACGCCTTTTTACCACGCGCTGGCCGGATCGGGACTGGAAGCGCATCCCTGCGCCCAATCCCTGAAATTCATCCTGAATTTCCCTGGAGTATTGCTCAATGAAACCACAGTGAAGAGACTCAAAATAACGCCTTAAGCCGACTCAAAAATATTCAGCTCTGGCCCGGTGGCCGGAATATGCTCTTCACGCTGCCAGACAATGATTTCATCCAGCTTCTTCGCGTAATCCTCATCACTCATCTCCCGCCAGTAGGTCGGATTACGGCCGGTTTTTTTATCATGGGCGGCGGTGGTTTCATCCTGCTCACGGAAAGGCTCCAGTATCGGGATATCCGGCAGGGGCTGGCTCACATCCATATATTGCTGAATCATATTCCACACCCGCAGGTACTCTTCCTGCGACAGATGCATCCCACACATCGAACCCAGCCCGATGGCTCCTTCATTGTAATCATGATAACGGTGCACCAGTTTCAGGTGATGACTCAGCAATCCCTGATGGTTGGGGTTACTCATCAGAATACAGTCAAACTCAATAAACGGATGACTGAAAATCACCCGGTTTCCTTTGCCGTATAACGTCACCATCCCGGTTTCCCGGCTCAGGGTAAAACGTTTACGGGCAAATAATGAAAGATTATCTTTTTTGAAAAACTTTGCTCCAACTCCCTTAACCAGCCAGTCAGGTCCGTTGATGAGAGACATCGGACTGTAAACAATAAGGGCAGGCAGAGTGACATAGAGTAAAAAGTGTGAGACTAAGTAAATTGCCCCCTCTAGTCCGGGTGTACCAAATAAAGGGAGCATAGAAAGTACAACGCCTATAGGGGTAATAAAATACATAGCTGTCTTCGCTAATCCTGCCATGAAAAAATAAAATCCCAGCCAACTCACAAAGGTATAAGGTTCTAATCTGTTCTGATCCCAGAACAGTTCCATGCCTGAATCATCATCGTCATCGTGTATGGATGGTTTGTAATTTCTGATCATTGAAGTCGCAATACTCTTATGATCTGCCCGTGTGAAAGCAAACCTCTTTCCCCGCCGGTACAGACTTTCATACCAGCTGCTTTTACCGGGTCTCGGCTGTGGGGTGAAATCTCGGCTGTTATAGGCGCCGGGGTGATAAGCCATTGGGTTACTCCTGATCTTCTTTTATTTTAGGCAGCTGGCAGTGAATCCAGCTCTGATCGCCTTTGTCTCTGAAATCCGGCTCTCCGGCCGGGTCATCCTGAGGTTCCGCTTCATCCAGTGGCGGCAGCGGGAAACAGGTATCATTGATCACAAACTGCGCCCGGGCAACAAAGCCGGGTTCGTAGTGATACAGTTCCAGCTTCATCCCCGGGATCCCCATCACCCTGGTCTCTTTCCGCTCTGGCGGAATGGTTTTGCTGTGCCGGTAACCATACAGCACGCCGTCTTCAGAGTTCAGTGTTTTTAACGGGGTATCATTAAAACTATCAATATTTTGCAGGGTATGTGTTCTGACAAATTCCGTCCGGCTGGAAGTATCCTGCAAGCGGCTTTTGTGCTCCATTATCCCCTGACGAACATAAAGCCGGGTATGCTCTTTCTGCTGATTAAACAGCCGGGACAGGTTGGAGCGCGCCCACAGCACATGAGTCACACCGGCCTGTTGCCATTCTGCCTGCACTTCCGGTGCTATATTGGTCTCTTTCCCGAGCGTGTACATACTGATATCAAAGCGGATCAGCACCCCCAGTAAACGCTCAAAAGCCGTATCCGGATCTGCCAGATACTGATAGTCATCTCCCGGCGTGTCGGTTGCAAACGGGCCATTAGCCAGCCAGGTTTCGATCGGGGTATCTTTGAGGAAGATATAAAGCACCCCGCCAACAATCGCAATCGCAAAAGCCCACGGGCAGGCTACGGATAAAAAGCTACCCTCTGCTGCAAGACCGCCAAAGGCTGCAAAGGTTGATCCCACACCAAAGGTCATTAAGGCCGCTGCGGCATCCATATCATTGTTACCCGCAAGCTGAACAGCCTCATAAATGGCGATTGCACCAGTCAGAACATCAGCCCAAAAACTGGCGAACATTAATTTAGTTAATGTCAGTTCTAAACCTGCCTTGGTAAAGAGTTTCCCTAACAATTTAGATGCTGATATCTCAAATAATGGTTTTTTTGCAATTGACTGAGCAAACCGGGATTCAGCCCCCAGAGCCATATTCGCACTGTGCGCCAGGGCAATTGAAAAATCTAACACTGCACTCATTGCATTAGCAAATGAATGACCAATATCTTTCAATTCAAAGAGATTTTCAAAATACTGCTTATTCGCCATCAGATTCAGTATTTCAATCCCGACCATCAGACGCGGAATATTCAGGGCTTCATAAGCATCTGCAATGGATTTGCTTTTAGCATAATCTGCCAGCGTGCGCTGGGTGCTGGGTTTGCTGTAAAGCGTAACCACCCCGGCTTCGGCCGGGGCAACAATCAGGGTAAAGGCACCTTTTTTACCCAGAACTTCAGCTCCCTCAGAGGCCTGACCCTGCATGGTTTTCAGCGCCGCTTTGCGGTTGGACGTGACCACCAGCTTCCCTTTGGCATCAAACAACCGGACGGATTTGCTTTTGTTGGTGTCGATATTGTGTAAAAACCTGCGATCAGCTTCTGTCAGGCCGTTTTTCAGGCCACCACCATCGACCCCAATCACAACGTAATTCTTTTTCACCTCGCCGACCTCAGCCAGCTCAAGCTGACCGAAAGCAGTGGGGCCTGTCACCTTCAGGGTGGATAACATGGGCACATACACACTTTTCAGTGACACACTCGCGGTCGTGGTCTTACTCAGGGTCAGCGCGATATCCGTCACCGCACTGTAATAATCTTTGAGAAAACCATTGATCATACCGGCAATCCGGCGCACCGTCGCAAATTCACCTTCTCCGTTCTCCCCGGCACCTTCGGCGTAAAGCTGGCCCATTTCAAATACTTCCAGCTGCTCTGGCTGAATCAGCAGATTCTCATCACCCCAGCGCGCCAACCCTGCGACTGTACACAAACCAGAGCCATCGTTCTCACCTGACACCGCCGTATAAGCCTCATCTACCGGGACTTCACCGTTTTCCGGAAACAACACTTCGTGCAACGGGTGACTCCGGTCATTGTTCAGCAAACTGACTAACTGAGAAAAATAAGGATTCTTGCGTTTGTAACCTTTTTCACCAATCCCCAGTGTATCGACGGCACTCAGTTCCATTCGCAGGGCACTGATCGCATTACCAACAATCTTATAAGCCGCTGCGGCATTGGCATCATCCATCGAGGTGATATCTTTCAGCCACACCGCCAGTTCCTTATTATTTAGCACACGGGAGAGCTTTTTCTGTAACTCATTCATCCGGGTAAACAGCAGCATTCGCTCGGTCAGCCGGGTGGTCCGGCGGAAAACGCCACCGGGACTGGCATCAAAGGAACGGTTCCCCATGAATTGATGATATTCGTTTTTGGTGTCTCCCCACTTCTCAGGGATGATAAAACGCTGCACCAGCTCTGCGGCTTTAAAATACTTCTGGGAAGCGGCATCATTGAGCAGCACACTCATCTCACCCATGCCAGACTGAACCAGATAGGTGAAATGACGCAGTTCAAACAAAGGATCATCAAAGATGATGCCACGCAGTTTCCGGGTTTTACCATCTTCAAGATAATCCCCGACACCCGTAATCTGATCCCATTGCGGTGATTCAGCTGGCCCCTCGGTGATCAATTCGTTACGCGCAGTCATCCGCAACATAAAATCATAGCGGTGTGGGTCAAGTTTATTGACAAGATCATTTCTATACTGACTGACCGCCGTCGCGCCATCATCCATCGCTGCCTGAATATCCGATTTTATCTGCTCATATTCACCTGACAGCCAGCTGCCCGCCAAATCCTGGCTGAAATCTTTCGGCTCACCCAGCAGCATTTCCAGCTCTGGCTCACGCGCCCGCACTTCTTTCAGCTCATCAAGCAGCATCGGCTCATAATCCGGCTTTTGCATCCGGGCTTTGAGGGCGTCCGGGTTGGCTTCCAGATAGTTCAGCCGTGAACCACTCCACTGCACTTCCGAAAAGGCAATCTGCACATCGGTGGTTTTACCGTTATCTTTCGACGGATACCAAATCTCTTTCAGAGGATTGCCGGTCGGCTCGCGCCGGGTTTGTGTCAGAAAAGGTTTATCCCGGCCTTCGCGGTAGCTGAAGAGGTAAATATCTTTAAAACAGGGCAGGCCATCGTCAGTGGCCGTGACTTCCACTTCCCGCCAGAATTTGCCGTTATACGCAATATAGATATACCCGTTACGGACCGGTGCGGTGCGCTCTTTATCTTTCTGACGGCTGCCTGCGATGTTTTTATCGAAGGTCGGCAGCAGCGTCAGCGGCAGAAAAGCCTGCACCATATATTTCTGGTGTTTCATCTGCCGTTTGGTGTGGGTCACATCTTCAAACAGCGGCAGGTGCAGCTGACCTTTTTCACCCTCGACTTTCAGCCAAACATTGCGGTTTTCTGTCTCATCACACCAGTCCCAGCTGTAAATCGTGCTGTCTGCCAGCTCTTTGTCGGTCTTCTTTTTCTTTTCCAGCGCAAACTGCTCTGCATTGTCGGTTAAATCATAAAACAGAAAATCCTGCGTGGTTGCATGAGACAGGCCGGTCACTTCAATTAAAAACAGTTTGCCGTCGCAGGCTGGCCCTTTTCCTCCGTCAATACTCACAGTGACACTCCTTTTAATGCTATGGATTCTAACTGGTTCACTTTCTCTGCCTCATTCAGGCGGGCGAACCCGGTTTCATCGGTATGGGTCAGCACCGGCGGCTGGCCGGTTTTGGCGGATAAATTCCGTAACCGGTATTTCAGTGCTTTTTCTTCAATATGGTGATGGTGACAAAAACGGGTCACAGCATGCTGAACCGGCCAGTCAATCGGGGCCCGGCTGTGTTGCGCCCACTGCACGATTTCACGCTCCTGAAACATCACTTCCAGCGCCTGCTCCTGAGAGGGCTGCAACACCCGGATATCCTGATCCGGATGGCTGGTGTAATCTCCGGCTTCCTGCCAGCACTGTGGCTCACTCAGGGTCTGACGGTAATACACCACCGAATATAAGCCGCCCAGCCAGCTGCTGGTCACCGCATCATCCGTGCGCGAGAAAAAGTAACCGGCAATTTGCGGCTGGTAATAATGCAGCAGCCCGCGGGTCTGGCCGTGGTAATAAACCAGCATCCGCCAGCGCAGTTGATCGGCCACCTCATCGGCAGAAAGCGAGTCCGGCGCTGAAAAATACAGGGTGTAAGCCGGGGGTAACTGCGTCATTAATGCATCGCCGCCACCATATTTCAGGGTAATAAGCAGCGGGCTTTGCGCCATTAACGGCTCCAGCGGCGTTGAGAGATACAGAGGCTCACAGTCATGGCCGTCCAGCCACTGATAAACCTGCTGGCGCAGATCCGGCGCGTCACTGACCAGTGCATACCAGCGCACCGGCTGGCCCTGATGTTCAGCTTTCAGTTTCAGCATCAGGCATTCCCCTTACACGGACATTTGTCGCCCAGCGGGCAGTTTTCACTGTCGCCCGGCTTCTGGCAGGTTTGGGTCACCGGGGTGCCCTGCTGAATATCTGTCGCGGCCTGTTGCACCATCGCAGGCGTCACCGGGATCACCGCTGGCGTCATCACTTTCGCCGGGGGCTTGGGTTTCTCCACATAATCCACAATCACCGCTTCCGCGCCGGTCATACCGGTGATGTCTGGCGGCACCAGCGCTTCGGGGGGCTCCAGGGCTTCGAGGATTTTGGGCATCACCGCATCTTCGCCGCCGTAGCCGCTGCCGCTGCCGCTGCCGCTGCCTGCGCTGCCGCCGGAGTTGAGGTTAATCGCTGGGCCGACCACACTCACGCCGCCCGGATCGAGCTTGACGAAGCTGCCGCCGACTTTGATGGTGATTTCACTACCCGCCTGAAGCACCACCGAGTTGCCGCCTTTGAGGTGCACTTCTGAGCCCGCATCAAGGGTTTGTTTACCCGCGACTTTCTGATGAAATTCTTTATCGACACTGACGGTACGGTTTTTGGCGATCTTGATCCGCTGCTCGCCTTCGATCACCAGATGATCGGCTTTTTTGACATTGCCGGAGTGGTTATTTTCGATTGTCTCGTGGCGGTCGTGTTTGATGTCGGTGGTCGAGTCGTTTTCGATCAGGGTTTCGACATCTTTCTGCGCGTGCAGATAAATCTTCTCGCTGCAGGACTGATCTTCAAAACTCAGCTCGTTGTAACCCTTGCCCTGATGGGTCTGGGTGCGCAGCACGGTCTTGGTTTTATTGGCTGGCAAGGCATACGGCGGAGTGTTGCTGGCATCATATGTCCGGCCGGTGACAATCGGTTGGTCCGGGTCGCCGTGCAGGAAAGACACAATCACTTCGTTGCCAATCCGCGGCACAGTCACCATCCCCTGCTGGCCGCCAGCCCAGCCCTGTGAAACACGGATCCATGCACTGCTTTTATCGTCCGAGCCGTCGTAGCGATCCCACGGGAAATGCAGTTTCACCCGGCCATGTTCGTCGGTGTAAATCTCTTCTCCCGGCGGGCCGACCACCAGCGCAATGCTGGGGCCATCAACGCGGGGCTTCGGTTGCGGATGCGCGCGCCAGACACTGTCGCCGGGAATTAAGGTGAACTGGTTGCTGTAGTCGGTCGCACCGCCGGAGCTGTCTTCTTCCAGCGCCTGCGTTCGGTCATCGACGAGATGAACGTTTTCGCGGTACTGGACGCACGACGAGGGTATCGTCACTGATCCCGTCGATGGTCAGCTTAAAATTTAGTCTTCTCATGGGGTAGAGTCATCAGTATCGCTGTTAAGAAGCAATCAATATAATCTCATATGAGATATATTTAAATCTTATTTATGAACTTTCTAAAAGTTATATCGATGAAGATCACACTTTTTTGTCTGCTAAAAACCCTACTTTCAATCCATTGACTTCATTGTCACCCCAACCGTAAACTACTGCCTTCACTGGCAAAATCCAGTGAATGGGATTGGCCTCTCAAACTGAAACCACTAGACATATAGAAGCTGGCATTTATATTAGTTTCTGTGTGGAGCCTTGGCACACCTGTACTTTTTCAGAATAACGGTGAGCTGAGCAGGGGCGCTTCGGCGCGCCGTTTCCTAGTGGGCGGTAAGGCCAACCTTGTTCAGTTCACCACCATATAGTTTGGCCTCTTTATGGTGGTGAGTTACCTGTCATAACCATTAGGAAAAGAATGATGCTTGAAATGCTTCCCTACAAACCCGACATTGCCCTGAAAGCACGGGAACTTATCCTCGAATTCAGTCAGACAATCGATGATCATCATACCGATGCTAAGATGATTGATCAGATACAAAACTATATGAATAACCTGATCACCTTACATGCTCTGCGGCATCAGGCGCTGGAGGATTCCGTTTCAGGGTTATCGTAGACAAAGCAAGGGGCATGTTGCCCCTTTAGAAGAATGATTTGCTGGCTTGGCTTATCGTGAAGCACGCCTTTATCCGGATCAGGCGTTCAAACTTTCCGCAGCCTGCTTTTTCTCTTTGCGTCGCTGCTGCGATTCTTCCCACGCCGGGCCATAAGTTTCCCTCAGATCATTGACTGTCAAAATCGTCTTGCCGCGTTGGTATTCATTTTCTGCCAGCTTGCGGTTAAAAAAGTTCAGTGCTTCACTGGGTTTGGCCCATTCTTCTTTGGGGAGCGGCTTGCTCCACTCCGCCACTTGCGGAAACTTCTCTGCCTTTTTCTGTAACTTGCGGATCACCCAGTTCATCCGCCAGATCGCGACCATCCGGCCACTGAGATACCACCAGTTTTTGATGTGATCAGGAAAATGCTTCCGCTTGATCCCCTGCTCATCGCAGTACTGCTGCACCATACCCTCCATCGTGACCGGCTGTGATTCACCAATCGCTTTGGGGCCGTCTTCCATAAAACTGCGGATCATCTCCCATTTCATCGCAGCATGAGTGCGGTCTAATGCGCTAATGCGCATGGAAGCCCAGAAATAACCGGATGCCACGTCATCATAAGCACCGATAAACAGGCTGCCCTCCCGCATCACCATATTTGGGGCCACAGCGGTGCCTTCCCCGGCCATCGCACACACCGACTCCCACGGGAAGAATTTTATTTCTGTCCGTTGTTTCCTTTTATTCCAGCGGCTCATCATCACTTCCCGCCGCTGACGGTGAAAACGAATCGGTAAGGCACGGGCGAGATCGCGGTGGGTATGAATCATAGCCAAAAATGCTGGGCCAAATGAGAGAGGGCCTATAGATAAAAGTCCAATTCCCATAAAAAGCTGAAAATAACTTAGCTCAGTGATAGGTTTTCCGTTCACAAACCAAGTTTCATAACTACGCTCTATAAGTCCACTAATACCTCCCATCAAGTTATAAATATATATGTATATTATCAATGAGACCGTGAAATTAATTATCAACATCTGAGTTTGCAGAATTAAACCACCATAGCTTCCCAGCTCAATATAACTCTCGGTTTTTGCTGTCAGCACCGCATCGGTTTCAGCCGGTTTCAGTCTGGTTTTGACCGGCAAGGGAGCCAGCACCGTATTGCGGCCCAGGTTTTTCTCGGTTTGCTGACCAGCAAAATAAGGGAATAATTTCATCAGTGGTTTCCTGCGGGAGTAAGCTAAATCATCTGTTCAACCATACAATTGTTTGATGATGGATTGAGGACGCTGAACCATGTCACCGAATCAGGCGGCCTGATTCGCCCGCGTCCCATTCTTTTTTACAGAGACAAATTACAAACTTTCCGCAGCCTGCTTTTTCTCTTTGCGACGCTGCTGCGATTCTTCCCACGCCGGGCCATAAGTTTCCCGCAGGTCATTGACTGTCAAAATCGTCTTGCCACGTTGGTATTCATTTTCTGCCAGCTTGTGGTTAAAAAAGTTCAGTGCTTCACTGGGTTTAGCCCATTCTTCTTTAGGGAGCGGCTTGCTCCACTCCGCCACTTGCGGAAACTTCTCTGCCTTTTTCTGTAACTTACGGATCACCCAGTTCATCCGCCAGATCGCGACCATCCGGCCACTGAGATACCACCAGTTTTTGATGTGATCAGGAAAATGCTTCCGCTTGATCCCCTGCTCATCGCAGTACTGCTGCACCATGCCCTCCATCGTGACCGGCTGTGATTCACCAATCGCTTTGGGGCCCTCTTCCATAAAGCTGCGGATCATCTCCCATTTCATCGCGGCATGAGTGCGGTCTAATGCGCTAATGCGCATCGAAGCCCAGAAATAACCGGATGCCACGTCATCATAAGCACCGATAAACAGGCTGCCCTCCCGCATCACCATATTTGGGGCCACAGCGGTGCCTTCCCCGGCCATCGCACACACCGACTCCCACGGGAAGAATTTTATTTCTGTCTGTTGTTTCCTTTTATTCCAGCGGCTCATCATCACTTCCCGCCGCTGACGGTGAAAGCGAATCGGTAAGGCACGGGCGAGATCGCGGTGAGTGTGAATCATAGCCAGAAATGCCGGACCAAATGAGAGTGGGCCCAAAGATAAAAGTCCAATTCCCATAAACACTAGAAAATAACTTAGTTCAGATACCCACTGCCCATTAATAAATACTCTTTCATAACTTCTTCCCACAACCCCACTGATTCCACCTAGATCAGTATATATATAAAGAAATGCTATGAATGAAACCAAAAAATTAATCAATAGCATCTGTGTTTGCAAAATTAAACCACCATAACTGCCCAGCTCAATATAACTCTCGGTTTTTGCTGTCAGCACCGCATCGGTTTCAGCCGGTTTCAGTCTGGTTTTGACCGGCAAGGGAGCCAGCACCGTATTGCGGCCCAGGTTTTTCTCGGTTTGCTGACCGGCAAAATAAGGAAATAATTTCATCAGTGGTTTCCTGCGGGAGTAAGCTAAATCATCTGTTCAACAATACAAATGTTTGATGATGATGGATTGAGGACGCTGAACCATGTCACCGAATCAGGTAGCCTGATTCGCCCGCGTCCCATTCTTTTTTACAGAGACAAATTACAAACTTTCCGCAGCCTGCTTTTTCTCTTTGCGTCGCTGCTGCGATTCTTCCCACGCAGGGCCATAAGTTTCCCGCAGGTCATTGACTGTCAAAATCGTCTTGCCGCGTTGGTATTCATTTTCTGCCAGCTTGCGGTTAAAAAAGTTCAGTGCTTCACTGGGTTTGGCCCATTCTTCTTTGGGGAGCGGCTTGCTCCACTCCGCCACTTGCGGAAACTTCTCTGCCTTTTTCTGTAACTTGCGGATCACCCAGTTCATCCGCCAGATCGCCACCATCCGGCCACTGAGATACCACCAGTTTTTGATGTGATCAGGAAAATGCTTCCGCTTGATCCCCTGCTCATCGCAGTACTGCTGCACCATGCCCTCCATCGTGACCGGCTGTGATTCACCAATCGCTTTGGGGCCGTCTTCCATAAAGCTGCGGATCATCTCCCATTTCATCGCGGCATGAGTGCGGTCTAATGCGCTAATGCGCATGGAAGCCCAGAAATAACCGGATGCCACGTCATCATAAGCACCAATAAACAGGCTGCCCTCCCGCATCACCATATTTGGGGCCACAGCGGTGCCTTCCCCGGCCATCGCACACACCGACTCCCACGGGAAGAATTTTATTTCTGTCTGTTGTTTCCTTTTATTCCAGCGGCTCATCATCACTTCCCGCCGTTGACGGTGAAAGCGAATCGGTAAGGCACGGGCGAGATCGCGGTGGGTATGAATCATAGCCAGAAATGCAGGAGTAAATGAGAGAGGGCCAGCAAGTAACAGTAAAATCCCAGCGACCAAATAAAAATAATTCAACTCAACAACCCATTGCTCATTAATAAACCTACCTTCATAGATACCTTCAACGAAACCACTGAGACCACCCATTAAATCATATAGATATATAAAGCCAATCAATGAAACAATAAAATTGATTAACAGCATCTGTGTTTGCAGAATTAATCCACCATAACTGCCCAGCTCAATATAACTCTCGGTTTTTGCTGTCAGCACCGCATCGGTTTCAGCCGGTTTCAGTCTGGTTTTGACCGGCAAGGGAGCCAGCACCGTATTGCGTCCCAGCTTTTTCTCGGTTTGCTGACCGGCAAAATAAGGGAATAATTTCATCAGTGGTTTCCTTTGGAAGTCGTCAGTTGCAATGTTGTTAAGGCAGCTTTCAGGGTCGTTTCTTTTACTACCTGTTCATCTCCGTCACCAAGTACTGACGCAGTAAAATGATGTGGATTGCCATCAACCGGTTTGGAAGTTTTTTCCGGATGCATCAGGTTAATGGTAAAACGAGCCCCCCCATGATCGGCAAACAGAATATTGCCCTGTGGCGTGGTAATTTCCACCAGCAAATCAAGATAACGCAAAGCGCTATATTTCTTACGACTAAGCGGCAGGGTAAATTCATACACAGTTTTTAACCCGTCATAACCGAGCTGGTGATATTTCAGCAGATTACTGGTAGTGATATCTTCCGGGGTTTTCTGCCCGGCAATAGTCATCATCCCGGCAAGTTTGACCTGCGCGGGAGCCGCCATCGGGATGATCAGGCGAAAACGTTTCAACTGATGCAATTCAACCTCGACCTGATAAGCATTATTGCCGTGACACACCCACTGTTTTTCCTTCACTGAGTCGGTTTCCAGCAGCAACTGTGGCGCCTGAATCACCTCCTGCCAGTGGCGTAACTGCGTCTTGTAATCCCAGCCCTGGTATTCATAACCGGGCCACCAGCCTTTTTTACCCCATTCACAGCGGCTGACCCAGTGTAGCAACGCGGTGGACTGCAAATAGTTATGCACCAGCTCCCCGCCGACAATCAACACCGTCGCCAGCAGCATCCACGGATTAAACTCCGCGGCATAGCGCATGGTAATTTCACCAGCCATACGAAAGGTAATTTTCTCGGCAATGGCATCGCTCACCACCCGGAAACCAATATATGTCAGCTGACCGGTTTTCCACAGCTGAATCCCATCCCCGGCCAACGCAAATGCGGATCCGGTCATGGCCGGTAAATCACGTTGTTTCCAGTCATGGTAAACCCTACCTATTTGCTTAGCACTATCACCAAGAGTGGCAAGAAAATTTATCGGTGCAATGGTTGCATTCCCGACAGCCACCACGCCACCGGCAATATTTTGTAATGGTTTGGTCGCCCCCTGTTTAATAATTGCCATAATGGAGATGGTCCGTGCAATCTCTACCCCGAATGCCACCCCTGCTGAAGCATAGCCAAGCATTGCTGCCGCATATTCCCCCATCTGAGGTATGGTTAGTTCAGATCGTTTTTCCATATCACTCCGGGTACTGATCCAGTTAAAATAACTGGCGACCAGCATCACAAACGACAGACTGCCACTGACAATGGCTCCGTTTGGCAGGGCTTTCACTGTTTTTATATCGGTGAGATCGACCTCAGCCTTGCCGAAGATCACCTCATTGGTTAACAGTTTACGTTGCCTTTCCAGAATGGCTTCTGCCTGCTCCTGCACTTCCCCGGCTTCGACCGAAATATGAGACGGCGGATGCTTCTGGTTGGGGCCGACAATCGGCTCATTGATTGCTCCCAGTTTCTGAAACTGTGCTTCACATTCCGCCGAAAGCTGATTCATCTCTTGTGTATAGCCGGCCCGTATCGCATCGGCTTTTTCCCGGCTTAGTCCTTTCATGTCATGAACGCCATTATATTTCGTTTTCAGCGCTTCCAGCCGGGCACGTTTTTCAAACAGATCGTCAAAGACTTTATTGATGACGGGTATATTTTCCGCAGAACCGGCCTTGAGTTTGACATTGGCATTTTTCTTCTGCCCGACCATCAGCGCCAGAATTCCCGGACGCGCCCGCCAGAGTAATTCATCTGCCCGTGCCTGAAGTGATTTCGCCGAACTCAATAATGCCGACAGTTCACCCACCGCTAAACCAGCCAGATAAGCGCCGTGTTTGCTCAGTTCATTCTGAACCTTCGGGCTCAGCTCGCCCAGCTCAACCAGATTTAAGCCCTGTAAAAATTCACGAAATTCTGTCAGCGCTGCGATACCGGTCAATACATCGTCCACATTTCCTTTGAGGGTTACTCCCTGAATAAACTCAGTTGGACCGACCTGATGCGCTTCCAGTGTCGCAATGTTTGTTGCATTGCCGATAAAGATTTGTAAATTCTGTTCACCAATGGATTTAAAGTAGAAATCCATTAACTTATGCAATTCAGGATCGAGCTTATCGATAGTTGAAAGCCAGTGATTTTCTGTTTGCAGCCGCGCAATCAGTGCTTCCTGATTTTCTTTATCAAACACCGGGATCACATCATAAGCTGCAAACATGGTTTGATTCCGGTCTTTGGCAATCTGATCGGTCAGCTTGCTCCAGTGCTGAATTTTCTGTTGTGCGTCAAAAAACCAGGCTTCCATCTCATCTTCACGAATCCGATCCAGCACGCCGCGATCCGTAAATTTAAGCGGGTCACCGTGCATGGTTTTTTCCTGCTCCAGGATGATCCGGTGAAACAGGGATTTTAATGCATCAGCAGGAACACCAATCTCATCCTCTGCAAATGATTTGTTCAGTGCGATTTCAGAATGATATTGAACAGTTGCCGGGTTTTCCTGTATCTCTTCAATATCAGTGGTATAGACGCTGTGACTCAGCGTGTAATTCCGGATATAAGTTTGATATTCATCATACGCATCGGCATATTGCTGATAACGTGCTTTCAGCTTGTCCGGATTCGCATCGGCATATGCCTTAATTTTTTCATCCTGTGCCAGCAGTTTAAAATGTTTTTTATCGACGGCGATTAACGCCTTAATCTGAGTGGCTGCAAAATGTTTCGCCCGGTTATTGTCTTCTTCGTACCAGTCATTCTGCATGTTAACAATGCTGATATAAGCACTTGCCAGCTGGGTTGTAATCCCTATCGGGTCTTCCAGAATCAGTATCGCTGCATCATCTTTATAAGTACTGAGAATATTCGCTTTCAGCGTATCGGCCTGAACCGCTTCCACCGGGTCAGTTTGCCAGCACCAGCGATAAGCTTCTTCATGGTCACTGTCATCCGGGTGTGCATCCGCAAGGTGATCCGCTAACTCTGCTGGTGGCAACAAATGTTTTGCGCCAGTCGTCGCTTTAAAACTTCCCACCGGGCAGCGTTGCATCATCCGGCTGCGAAGTTTGGAAGACATCAGCAGTTGTCCCTGCAATTTGGGGGAAATTGGCATCGGGCTGTACAGGACCTCGATTGAGCCACAGTAATCCACGACCAGTGCTTTTTCAGAATCAGTGTATACATACTCCTGATCGCCTGATTTTTTGGTCTGAATCTCTTTTTGTTCAAGCTTTTGTACTGAACCATCCGGCATCGCCTTAAAAGCATACATAATATCCGTGCGTCGGCTGTGAATCACATAAATATAACTTTCCACAGCCAGAGGACGTACCCCGATATGGCGGAATTTCACTTTACTTTTCAGCTGGCTGCTGATGGCTTTATGTTCTGTTTTCTTTTCGGTCAGTGCATAACGCACCGGTATTAGCTGAAGTTTATGTTTTTTATACGGGCATGTACCGACAGGACTCATTACATCCTGAGTACTTCCGTTACTGGCTCTGTCTGTAGACGTTGTCATAAAATCTGATTCTCCTGTGCCGCCGGGGTCTGAGAATAATGTTGCGCAAGTTGGCTTGCTGTTTCGATACGTTGTGCCGGAGTTTTCTCTGAGATCTGATGAATCAATGTGCCAATATCCGGCCACGGACTCTCCGCTGTAACCGCCCGTTCACCCAGTAAGCCGATAACATTGAAGTAATGCAGTTGATCACACTCAGTGGTAAAACCGAGTTGATAAGCAACGTTTGCAGCCTGCCCCAGCCAGAGGTCAAAGTCATCATGTTGCATTTTCAGGTGAGGAAACTCTTCAGTGATAAATATATCCAGCGATTCAAGCAGGTTTCGCCACATAATCTGACCAAATTGTTCCCACTGTAAGTCATTCAGCTTATAAGGAAATGGATGTGTTATTTCTTCCATTTCAGGACGTTCCAGAACCTTCCAGCCCAGACGGGTTGGCAGCCATGCTTTTTGCATGGGGTGCCAAAAACACCACGCCTGTGATTCCAGTAATACCCATGCCACTTCCGAATGTGCCATCTTCAGATAAACGTCACTGCCGTAAGGACTTAACACCTGAATCAGCTGATGAAACCAGTCGCCGATATCCGTTAAAGAAAATGAAGAGCTGAAAAAGAATCCGGCTGTCGGATTATCCTGTGCCCAAAACCAACGCTTGACATCATCGGTTGCTGTGACCAGATAAGGGGAAACATCTTTCAGCTCATCATGGGGTGCATGAATATAAACCGGCTCTAAAGGTGGCACCTCTGGAATTTGGTACAGGGACTGAGCGATGTTTTTAATCTGTCCGCCATCGACCAACAAATACAGCGTTTGCTGATCGGGCGCGTAGATATCCGGAATCTGAGTATTAAACCGACTCATCATGATTGTTTTTTCGCCTCTTCACAGACTTCACAGACAGGGGCTTTGGTACTTAATGTACTGAGCTGGCGGCTAACCAGTTGAGGAGAGCGCTTCGGCGTTTGCTTCGCCGCTGGCTTCTCCTTCTCCACATAATCCACAATCACCGCCTCCGCGCCGGTCATGCCGGTGATGTCTGGCGGCACCAGCTCTTCGGGGGGCTCCAGGGCTTCGAGGATTTTTGGCATCACCGCATCTTCGCCGCCGTAGCCGCTGCCGCTGCCTGCGCTGCCGCCGGAGTTGAGGTTAATCGCCGGGCCGACCACACTCACGCCGCCCGGATCGAGCTTGACGAAGCTGCCGCCGACTTTGATGGTGATTTCACTACCCGCCTGAAGCACCACCGAGTTGCCGCCTTTGAGGTGCACTTCTGAGCCCGCATCGAGGGTTTGTTTACCGGCGACTTTCTGGTGGAATGCTTTATCGACGCTGACGGTGCGGTTTTTGGTGATCTTGATCCGCTGCTCGCCCTCAATCACCAGATGATCGGCTTTTTTGACATTGCCGGACTGGTTGTTTTCGATCGTCTCGTGGCGGTCGTGTTTGATATCGGTGGTTGAGTCGTTTTCGATCAGGGTTTCGACATCTTTCTGCGCGTGCAGATAAATCTTCTCGCTGCCGGACTGGTCTTCAAAACTCAGCTCGTTGTAACCCTTGCCCTGATGGGTCTGGGTGCGCAGCACGGTTTTGGTTTTATTGGCTGGCAAGGCATACGGCGGGGTGTTGCTGGCATCATACGTCCGGCCGGTAACAATCGGTTGGTCCGGGTCGCCGTGCAGGAAGGAGACAATCACTTCGTTGCCAATCCGCGGCACCGTCACCATGCCCTGCTGGCCGCCAGCCCAGCCCTGTGAAACTCGGATCCAGGCACTGCTTTTATCGTCCGAGCCATCGTAGCGATCCCACGGGAAATGCAGTTTCACCCGGCCATGTTCGTCGGTGTAAATCTCTTCTCCCGGCGGACCGACCACCAGCGCAATGCTGGGACCATCAACTCTTGGTTTGGGCTGTGGATGCGCGCGCCAGACGCTGTCGCCGGGAATTAAGGTGAACTGGTTGCTGTAGTCGGTCGCACCGCCGGCGCTGTCTTCTTCCAGCGCCTGCGGCTGACTGCCGGTGTGCGACACCTGAACCGCCAGCCAGAGCCGGTTCATCGCATCATCGTCGTGCTCTTTGACTTCAAACCGCTGCCCGGCCTGAATTTTGGTTTCATCACTTTTACCTGTAACCGTGTGCGCGGCGCGGCGCAAATATTCCAATCGAATTTTATTGAAAGCTTTGCCGTTACCGTCGTCTTTGAAGCGGCCGGGGAAGTCGAAATGCTCGTACATCTCTTCCTGATAATCCATCGCCGTGCCGTCTTCTTTTTGTGAGAAGTTGTAGTCGGGCTTTTTAAAGCTGTAATCGCGCATCTCAATCGAGCTGACTTCAGAGCGTTTGCGTTCGGTCATCGACGAGATATAACCGTCCGGATTCGCACCACCGGAGAGGCAGTTATACGGCGCTTTGCCGCCGAGTTTCGGGAAGCCTTTGTCGTGGTCGGTGATCACCAACATATGTTTGCTGTCTTCGTGGGTAAACATGTACATCATGCCTTCTTCGGCCGCGAGACGGTGGAAGAAAGCCAGATCATTTTCCCGGTACTGGACGCAGTATTCGCGCACGGCTGGCGTGCGTTTGAGGTCAAAGCAGAAATCGGAAATGCCCATTTCACCGAGGATGATTGAAATGATGTCCTGAGCATTTTTCTGCTGGAAGATCCGGCTGTTGCGCCGCAAAGCCAGGCGTTCCAAAGACGGCACCAAAGTGATCGAATAAAAAGTGTGGTGGTGGCCGGTGTCGTGTTTGTCCAGTGCGCGGATCACGCCGTGAACCTTCTGCACCACTTTGCCGTTGCGGATCACTTCCAGCAGCGCTTTGCTGTCGATGATTTTCTTCGCGGGCAGGCTGGAACTGCTGCGGCTGGCTAAATCAATGTGATAACGGTAGCCGAAATAAGGGTTGCCACTGCTGTCGACTGCGTCTGAAATGGACTCGTCCCCGTGAAAACCACGCACGACGAGGGTATCGTCACTGATCCCGTCGATGGTCAGCTTAAAATTTAGTCTTCTCATTGATTAGCCTGTACGTTGTGATGATTTATACACCCGAATTCCATCTGTATCTGTTGATGTCAGATACAAACTTATTTGTATATAAAAAAATTTGCTCTGGTATTTTTTATATCAATACATTCTGTATACAAAGCAACCAAAGCGTTGATTTTACGCATCAATAAAGCCGGATATGCGAAATTTACAAAAATTGTTTGTATTCTACACATTTGAGTGAACCTTCATCATAATGAGAGATATCTTTTTATCACTCGTTGAATAGATTGGGGTAAATATCACATTTAAAAAAATATTCAGTTGCAATTCATCAAATTGCACAAAATCTAATAGTCAAGAAAACTGCTTAAAATACATCCGGTTCACGTCATCTTATTTCCCGGAAAATCTCCCTGACAAACAACATTTAATCAGCATGAAAATTTACCATTATTAAACCAGCCAGCACACCTGTTCACTTTATCGAATCAGTTCAGATAATTACACTGACACAGATTTCTCTGTTGTAACCGACATAAAAGATATTTTTAGATTTTTATACTTTTAAACGGGGATTTAGTGTAACTTAATAAAAAAAATCAATGTTTTTCGGGGAATCAACAATGCAAAATATCGGGATGTCATCAAAATTAGACAATGTATGCTACGACATCAGAGGACCGGTCTTAAAACATGCCAAGCGTATGGAAGAAGAAGGCCATAAAATTCTGAAGCTGAATATCGGCAACCCGGCCCCGTTTGGTTTTGATGCCCCGGATGAAATTCTGGTGGATGTCATTCGCAATTTGCCGACGTCTCAGGGCTATGCGGATTCCAAGGGCATTTACTCTGCCCGCAAAGCCGTCGTTCAGCATTACCAGAAAAAGGGATTACGCAGTCTGGATGTGGAAGATGTATATGTCGGTAACGGGGTTTCCGAGCTGATTGTCATGGCGATGCAGGCATTGCTGAATAATGGCGATGAAATGTTGGTACCGGCACCGGATTATCCGCTGTGGACAGCTTCAGTTGCACTTTCCGGCGGCAATGCGGTGCATTATCTGTGTGATGAGTCGGCAGACTGGTTTCCGGATCTCGATGACATCAGAAAGAAAATTACCCCGAAAACCCGCGGCATTGTGCTGATCAACCCGAACAACCCAACCGGTGCCGTCTACAGCCGGGACTTTCTGCTGGAAGTGATTGAGATTGCCCGCAAGCATAAGCTGATTATTTTTGCCGATGAGATCTACGATAAGATCTTATATGACGGCGCCACACATACCTCGATTGCCACACTGGCCGACGACGTGTTGATGGTCACATTCAATGGTCTGTCAAAAGCATACCGGGTGTGCGGCTTCCGCAGTGGCTGGATGTTCCTGTCCGGGCCGAAACATCTGGCGCAGGAATATGTTGCCGGGCTGGATATTCTGGCATCCATGCGCTTGTGCGCCAATGTGCCGATGCAGCATGCGATCCAGACAGCACTGGGTGGGTATCAAAGTGTCAATGAGCTGATTCTGCCCGGCGGACGACTGCTGGAGCAGCGGGATCGGGCCTGGGAGATGATTAATGATATTCCCGGTGTGTCCTGTGTTAAACCGAAAGGTGCGATGTATCTGTTCCCGAAAATTGATACCAAAAAATTTAATATTAAAGACGACCAGCAAATGGTGCAGGACTTTCTGATTCAGGAAAAGGTGTTACTGGTGCAAGGCACCGGCTTTAACTGGCCGAAACCGGATCACTTCCGGATCGTCACCCTGCCTCATGTCGAAGAGCTGGAAATTGCGATTGGCCGTCTGGAGCGTTTCCTCAGTACTTACCGGCAATAGTCGTTATTAAAGCAGTATGGATAAGCAGCGGCACTTATCGACACCGACCGACAAAAATATTGATGAAATGCTGCACTTATCAGCGGTTACTCACGCTTCAGGCCCGGCCTCTGCGCCGGGCTTGACTGCACCAGCCACATCAAGCAATCTACTGCGTTATCAACGGATAACGGAACCTGTTTATGAATTCTCAACACCGGGCACTGATCACCGGCGCTTCCGGCGGTATCGGTATGGCGCTGGCTCGTATTCATGCGGCTCAGGGCGGAGATTTGGTCCTTGTAGCGCGCTCTGAAGATAAGCTCAACCAACTGAAAGCAGAGCTGACCACACAATATGCGGTCGATGTGGTTGTGATTGTTGCTGACCTCTCTCAGCCCGGTGCGGCAGCGGCTATTTACAGTCAAACCCAGGCCGCTGATCTGCAAATCGATATTCTGATCAATAATGCCGGATTTGGCGGACACGGTTATTTCCATCAGCGGGATGCAGCAACCGAGATGGCCATGATTCAGGTCAATATCGCCAGCCTGACGCAACTGACGCACTGCTATTTGCCGGACATGGTGGCTCGCGGCCAAGGCCGGGTTCTCAATGTCTCTTCTGTTGCATCTTTCTTTCCCGGCCCGCTGATGGCGGTTTACTATGCGACCAAAGCTTATGTCACGTCTTTTTCTCTCGCACTGGCAGAGGAATTGACCGGGAAAGGCGTCACCGTGACTGCGCTGTGTCCCGGCCCGGTGGATACCGGCTTTATCCGCACCGGACAGCTGGAAAATGTTGCGGTATTCCAGCAGGCACGCTCAGCTGAGTCAGTCGCCCGGACCGGCTATCGGGCGATGATCCGCGGCCAGTTGATTGCCTTTGATCATATCAAATACAAATGCCTGGTGAACTGGATTGCCCCGCTGCTGCCACGCAGACTGACGCTGAAGTTGTCCCGGCTGGTCATGGCGCGGAGCAAGCATCAATGAGATGACTATCGTAAATTTGTTCTCTTCAATTCATAAATATTCATTCAATATCAGACATTGATCTCACTTTTTTAAGTCTGGTTATTCCTTCACCAGATACATCTCCTTATACTGGATATGCATCTGGTTTTATTTATACAAAAACCATTATTAATCAGACAGATATATTCAAAATTCATATACCCAATTCATCTCAATGGCTGTCCCGGCCTGATTGGATGACCATGAACAAAAAAAAGGATGATTCAATGCAGAAGATTATTCCGTCTTTACTGACTGTCACGGGTCTGTTGCTGACCCCGTACATGTCGCATGCTTCGGCAGACTTTGCCGGTTCCAGAATTATTAACGGCAATACATCAGCAAAAAACCAATGGCCGTTTATGGCTGCCATTGTGACGAAAGGGAGTGGCAGTGTGTATGACCGACAGATTTGTGGTGGCACATTTCTGGGTGGACGCTATGTGCTGACCGCGGAACACTGTGTCGTCGATGAAAATTCTGGTAAGAAAACTTCAGCCAGCAAACTGCAGGTCGCCGTTGGCGTGTACGATCTGAGCAGTTCATCGGCACAGAAAAAACTGGTCAATGTATCGAAGATCTATATCCATCCAAAGTATGATGGGTATACCGGTGATCTGGCGATTTTAAAATTGTCCAAAACAGTATCAGGAACCAAGGTTCAGCTGGCCAGCAAAACTCTGACTGAATCGCTGCGGGATGGTGATACAACCACCGCTATCGGCTGGGGGTCAACTTCAGCGACAGATGATATTTATCCGGAAAAACTTCGTCAGGTCAATATGCCGTATGTCGAGTGGCAAACCTGTCAGAATTTAGGCGGCTATTATAATGGTGTCGATGAGTCCACGGTTTGTGCCGGTTACCTGAAAGGCGGAAAAGCGACGTGTTATGGCGATAGCGGCGGCCCGCTGGTATACAAGGATAATGGCGTGTACAAACAGATCGGCATCGATAGCTGGACAGGTGGTGACTGCGCTCAGGCGAATGCCTATGACGTTTTTACCAACGTGGCTTATTACACAGACTGGATTAATAACATCATTGATAACTAAATGAAGTTTTCTGGTTTGCAGAACCCGATATATCCGGGTCAGAAACTGACTTATACCAATTCCACTTACTTTTTGATCAAGTATTGAATGGGATTGGTATGATTCAGCGCAATAAAAAAACAGGTGCAATCCATGTGCACCTGTTTGTTTACAAACCAAATTTCAGCGTTTTCTTCTTTCAGGCATAACTCAGGTTTACCCCTTCACTGACCGGGGCTGGCTTCTTTGATGAAAAGTCCATCACCCGGTGGCACAGGCGGCTCAGCAGATCTTTTTTATGGCTGACCAGTATCATGGTACAACCAATCTCCTGCACCACTTCCATCAATAATGCCAGCGTTTCTTTGGCTGTCAGCGGATCCAGCCGGGTGGCCGGTTCATCCGCGATCAATAACTTCGGTTTCAACAGCAGCACCCGCAGCATGGCAAAACGTTGCAACTCTCCGCCTGAGACCTGCCGGGGTGTGCGGGCCAGCAGATCCGGATGCAGGTTAAGACGTTGCATCATCTGCAAAACGGCTGAATGACGAATGGCGAACTGCTTGCAGATGTCATTCATCAGTGTCCCCAATGTACATTGCGGCGCAAATGCGCCGGGCGGATCCTGATAAAGCTTCAGTTTTTCACCCGGCCGGAATGATTCGAAATATTCAATCTCACCCGACTGCTGTGGGATTAATCCCAGAATCACCTGACACAGAGTCGATTTACCGCAGCCACTTGGACCACTGATCCCAAGGATTTCACCTTTGTGCAGCGTAAATGACAAATCTTCCAGCAAGGTCCGGTTACCGGCAGCAACGGTCAGCTGATGTGCACTCAGCAAAGGTTGCTGCATATGTGGCTGCGGACGGTCGGGCCAGTACTGCGGATGTGTTGCTTCTATCAATTGACGGGTATAGTCATGCTGCGGATGGCTGAGAATATCTGCCGCCTGTCCTTGTTCCAGCACTTCGCCGTCCCGTAAGACAATCAATTGCCCGCCCAGCTGCTCTGCGACCTGTGTATCGTGAGTAATCGTGATCAGCGTTTCTTTCTCCCGGTGCTGAGCCAGCATTTCAACCAAACGATCCCGGTGGTCATTATCCAGCCCCTTTGTCGGTTCATCGGCAATCAGTACCTGACCGCCAGCACTGGTTGCACAGAGGTAAGCACTGCGCTGCGCCATCCCGCCGGAAAGCTGTGACGGATATTTCTCACCATGTCCGCTCAGGCCAATCTCTTCGAGCTGCGCCTGAAATGACTGCTCAGCCTGATCAGCACTCTGCTGACACACCAGTTCATGGACTTCTGTCACCTGTCCGCTGATTTTCATCAGCGGATCCAGCGCAAGCGAAGGTTCCTGCGGTAAAATGGAGAAATCTTTCCCCCAGCATTGCTCGCGTTCTGCCGCTGGCAGAGCATGCAATGCTTTTCCGGAAAGCCAGATTTCTCCCTTTGCATGAAACCCCGGAGGCAAATCCCCAATCACAGATTTGACCAGCAGACTTTTCCCTGCACCGGTTTCTCCCAGTATTGTCAGAGATTCACGCCGGTCCAGCGCAAAACTGACAGGGCCAACAATGCGTTGATCACCATGGAAGACTTCCAGATGAGAGACTTGAATTAATGAGGTCATACAAACTCCTCAGCATGCTTTCCCTGTGAGAGTAAATGACAGGACAAAATAATCACAGACACCACAATAATCGGCTGAATTAACACCCAAAATGCCTGGTGATAGTAACGGAACAGTTCAACCATCATCATACCAAGTTCAGCTTTGGGTGGCTTCAGGCCGACATAGAGAAAACCAAGTGCCGCCAGTGCGAGTACGGCATTGCCGGCACCAAAACAAGACAGTGTGTACACATCGGTTTTCATCACCGGCCAGATATGACGACGAAACAGATACCACGGACCAAAGCCGAATAAGCAGGAAGATTCAAAAGCATCTGAGCGGACCGCAAGCATGGTCCGGCTGCGAATCACCCGGAAAAAATCTGCCCACATGGTGATTGAAATTGCGATAAACAAAAGCACAAATGAACCGGGGAAAATCGCGCCAAACAACAGCACAATCACCAGTCCCGGCAATGCCATCACAATATTAACCAGCACAGAGAATCCCCGATCAACCCAACCGCCTTTCCAGCCAGCCCAGACACCGGTAAACAAACCTGTGACAACCGCGGTGGAAACACAAAGAACAGCCATCATCAGTGAGTTCAGAATGGCATCTGCCAGCCGGGCTGAATTACTCCGGCCCAGATGATCAGCGCCCAAAGGCATGCCATCAACCGGCGCAGAGAATACCAAATCCAGATGCTGCTCAGAGGTGCTGCCCTGAATCAGCAGTTTTTCAAACAGGACAAACACGAGCAGAGAGCAGAGCATACCAATCCCACCCCACTGAGCGCGGGACAACGGGGAACAAAGCAGAGAAATACGCGCTATCATGCGGCGACCTCCATATCCTGACGGTAGCGGGGATCAAGCTGATACTGAATCATATCAATCAGCGTGTTTATCGCGACAAACAGCAGGCCCATCAAAAGTGCAGCTCCCTGAATCACCGGTACATCCCGGCTGAACACAGCATGAGATAAAGCATGACCAATTCCCGGCCAGGAAAACAGAGATTCAATCATCACAATCCCTTCAATCAGGCCTACCGCCTGAACACCAATAAACGCCATCACCGGCAGCGCAATGTTCAGTCGCCCGTGACGCTGGTAGGTTTGTGCATCGGTCAGTCCTTTGAAGCGGGCAAAACGGTAGAAAGGTGCACGGAAAACGGTTCTGGCGGTGTTACGGACCATTCGGTTAGACAGCGCAGCAAGCGATAAGGCCAGCGCAACAGCAGGCAAAATCACGTGCTCGGGACTGCCAAAGCCAGCAACAGGCAGCCAGTGCAGATGAAGTGCAAACAGCAGGATCAGAATCAAACCAATCAGAAAAACCGGCTGTGCACGCATAAATCCGGAGAAAAACAGTGCCGCCTTATCGCTGGCAGATCCGGCATGCCGGCCACAGTAAACCCCCACAGGAAATGCAATCAGCAATGAGACCAGCACGGCAATCAGCGCCAGCCACAGCGAATAACCCAAATGGTGAAATACTTTTTCTGCGACCGATTCTCCGCTCAGCAGTGAATTCCCCAGATGGAAATGGCATAAATCCCACAGCCAGCTGAAATATTGAGATATCGCAGATTGTTCGAGTCCGAGCTCTTTTGAAACAGCTTTGGCCGCATCCAGGTTAACGTAATCATAACCATAGCGACCGGCAGCAATCCGGAATGCCATATCGCCAGGCAGCATTTTCATCATAATGAATGTAATGGTGCCGACAGACCAGGCGACAAAAACCGCCTGATACAACCGGTGAATCAATAACTTAATCATCAGTTTTTAACTCTGTCAGATGGTAATCTATTTCATAAGGGTCAAACCGGAAGCCGGAAACCCGGCTGCTGATACCAACTAACTGCTGGCTGTAGGCGATGGGGATGACCGGCAATTCATCGGCCAGAATACGCGCGACTTCCTGCGACATGTCGACAGCCTGATCCGGTTCTTTTCCGCTAATCAGCAGCGCAAGCAAGTGATGAATCCGCGGCGAATACCAGTTCATATGTCCCCAGTCACTTCCTTTCGGAGAAGAGAAGTCATCAAATAATGCCGGCAGCGGGCTGCCGAGCGTTCCGAAGTTACGGGCGATCAGTGCCAGATTCAGCGTATTATCGTGGTGTTTCACCGGAATCACACTGGAGTTATCGATATTCACATTAATCATAATGCCGATTCTGGACAATTGATCCTGAATCGTCGTTGCCAGTACAGGCAGTTCAGGCCGGTCAGCGTAAGTTGAGAGTGTCAGTGAGAACAACTGACCATCACGTACAAGCCAGCCTTTGTCATTTTTTCTCCAGCCTAAGTGGTACAGGAGCGACGCTGCAGTATCCAGATTTTGTTTTGGCTGATAATTATTGATGTGCCAGTCAGCCTGTGCATCAGAAAACAGCTGATAAGCCTCTGAACCCGGTGCATGCAGGATTGAAGAAGCAATTGCCTTACGGTCCAGTGCCAGACTGATTGCCTGTCGTGCCTGTTTTTCTGACAGGAACGGATGCGTATTATTCACTTTGAGCAGAATGGTGCGCGGCAGGTTGTACGACTGGACGGACACGTCAGGATTGTTTTCAAACATGGTCCGGCTGTTCGGATCAATCGAGAATGCAATCTGCGCCTGACCACTTTCTACCATCAGTGCACGGCTTTCACTCCGGTGGCCGGCCAGATAGCTGATTTCATCAATTTCACCCTGAGTGCCCCAATAGCCCTCAAAGCGACGGACATTGGCTTTGTGAGGCGCAATCAACTGATTCACCTGATAAGGCCCGGTGCCGTAAAGTTGCGTAATCTGACCTTGTTCATCATAAGCCGCCGGAGACACGATACCCAGACTGTAGTGCGCCAGTACCGTTAGCAATGGGACATAAGGGCGACTGAGGTTCAGTGTGAATGTTTGCCCGTCAGCTGACATCGACTTGATCGGAATTTGTTTAATCACACCTGGTTTTTCACGGGCATACGTCAAAGTCTTCAGCACTGCTTTTCCGTCCAGTGGCGTACCATCATGGAAGCTGACATTATCACGTATTTTGAATTGCCAGGTCAGCCCATCCTCACTCTGCTGCCATTCAGTTGCCAGACGTGGGAAGACATGGCCATCCCCCTGAATACCGGTCAATGACTCCGTCACACCGAGCCGGCTGAAAGTAAATCCATTTTTAGACAAATCCAGCCCATGAAATTCAAAGGGACCAGAGATTGTAATCTGCGAAATCTGTGGTTCACTGTCTCGCTGATACAGGCTAAAAGCAATCAGTCCGACAACAAATAAAACGACCAGAAGGAATATTTTTTTCATATAAATTACAAGATCATCAATTAGTATACGTTATAACATAACAACAAAGTTATGCAGTATTCAATATAATTTGATTAAAATCAATATATAATAGTAGTTCAAATTCTCGCATATTGAGGACTGGCCGAAATCAATTTTCAGAGTCATCTTCCCCTGACAGGACAGTCCCCAGAGCGCTGGTGGTATGCGTATCACCAGAGGCTGTTCACCTCTCGGGGACAACTTTTGTTCAATCAAACATCATTTTGAGCAAGACATGAGCAGAGAAGGATATCCTGTGGAACCTTTGAGATAGGCCAGGATTTTTGTTATTTTCAATTCACACGTTCAGCTTAACGGACTCATTGATCTGTCTTATGAAACAAAGTCATTTTTTTGCCTATCTGGCCCGAATGAAGCTCATCCAGCGCTGGCCGCTGATGCGTTCGGTTTCCACAGAAAACATTTCAGAACATAGTCTTCAGGTTGCCTTTGTTGCGCATGCGCTGGCACTGATTAAAAATAAGAAATTTGGCGGGCAACTCAACCCGGAACGCATTGCGATTCAGGCGATGTATCACGATTCCAGTGAAGTACTGACCGGCGACTTACCCACACCGGTGAAGTACTATAACCCCGAGATTTCAAGAGAGTACAAGAAAATCGAAGCCGCGGCTGAACATCAGTTGTTACAAATGCTGCCACAAGAGTTCCACGATGACTTTGCGCCATTTATCCTTTCAAATGCAGCAAATCCGGAAGATACCGCCATTGTCAAACAAGCCGATTGTATCTGTGCTTATCTGAAATGCCTTGAAGAAATCAGTGCCGGAAACCATGAGTTTTCCCGTGCCAAAAAGCGTCTGGAGGTGACCCTTGAGGAAAGAAAATCTCCGGAAATGGATTATTTTCTATCGGTGTTTGCCCCAAGTTTTGAACTAACGCTGGATGAAATCAGCTGAATGCCAGATGTTGAATGACAGATGTTGAGTAACAGATATTGAGTGCTGCCGGGGGTTCATGAAGAAAACGGGGTCATGAAAAAAACGGGTTCATAAAAAAATGTAGCGGCGACGAACCTCGGGTGACATATGTGCCACCTGAAATTGTATCATCTGTTCAAAACAGGTCAGCAAAGGGGTGAAATCCTGTCCGGGCTGCCAGTAAGACAGCAGATGATACCCGGCTTCAACCGTTGATAAGCACCCCTCCCGCGGCGCTTTACGAATCTGATAATTACTTTTCAGGTTCTCAGGCAAAGCCAAACGTGGCAGCTCATGTAAGTTTTCTGAAAGCTGCCACATCTTATAGGCTTTCTTCCATGTGCCATCGAGTAAAATCACCCTGACTTTTTGCTGTGGGTGTGGCACCGGCACCGCGGAGATACAGGTCGCCCCTTCTCCGGGATATAAAACAAAATGACTCGTATCCGGCTCAGACAACAGCTGATTCAGCTGCGGGTGAGTGGTAAAGTTTTCCCCGGTAAAGCAGTGGGAATTCGGTAAAGACAGCTGGAGAATCCGGGCCGTTCCCAATGGTCTTCTGACTTCAGTCGGATGCTGAAGAATGATAAGCTCAACCTCAGACGCTAACGAAACAATCAATGGGCAGATACAAGCTTTATGCGCTTTCCCACATGTCGGACAATCACGACGACTCATTTATATTTATACCTTATTCCGGCGCTTATCAGCCTGATTTGCGTTTGTGCTCAGTTTTCACCGCTGGCAGGATATTTTATCTGGGACAGACATGCAATCATCCAGGGGCAGTGGTGGCGGATTCTGACCGGTAATCTCACCCACACCAACTTTTATCATCTGGCGATGAACCTTGCTGCGCTATGGTTGATCACACTGATATTCAGGCCAATGCCACGCTTCACTCTCATTCTCATGGTGATCTGTAGTCTCAGTATCGGCATCGGTCTGTTCTGGACCGATATCATCCGCTATGTCGGATTGTCCGGCGTATTACATGGTTTATTTGCCGGCTATGCTTTGCAGGAAATTCTGGCCGGGCGACGCAGCAGCTGGTTATTACTCGCGGGAGTCGCCGGTAAGGTGGGCTGGGAACAGTGCTTTGGAGCCCCCGCAACCACGGCGGCATTAATTCAGGCACCGGTTGCCATTCAGGCTCATCTGGCCGGATTTATCTCCGGCGTCGTGACTGTGATTATCATTAATCGGTGGATACGGTTCAAAACCCAGCCGGCAGATCAATGATATTCACCGGCCTGGTGTGCCGGTTCACCACACATGATGAATCGGCACACCTGCCAGCTTAAAGGCGTTTTACCGGTACATAAATAAAATCCTGACCGGTTTTCTGGCAATTAAAATCATGAGCGGCGCCAGCAAGTTCCATATTATTTTCAGCCAGATACTGGCGAACTTCAGCAAACTTATTTTTGCTGTTATTCCGGACATAAATATATTCATAACCCGGAATCGTCCACTTCACCCATCCTTGTGGTGCCTGAGCATCATCATGAACTTCAGCACCAGCCAGATAAAGTCCGCTGGAAAAATTATTTTCCCACGGCAGAAACGCGCGGGAAAAATCAGACATGACTCCCCAGATACCGCAAAGTCTGCCATTTGGTTCTCTTTTCACGCATGGATCAATTTGTTTAAACTGCGTTTGCACATCCCGCCACAGTAACTGAATAAACCCCTGACCGTCTTCAGTTGAACCTTCTTTGCCAATGACAGAAAACGATTCTTTCACACAGGTATGGATATCCATGTGTTCTCCTTATTATGATTTTTGCCCGTGACACCAGAAACCACAGCTCTGGTGATTCAGGGCATCTGTTTTCATCTGATTTCAGACAATCGGACGCTGACCACGGCTGGCAAGCTTGAGTAAAACACTGTCTGCCGCTTCCCCCATGGCACCCGATAATTTTTCTGCCAGTTTTTTCTTCTGTACATAATGCACAGAAAGTACCGTCTTATTCTGGCAAGCTGCAGTGACCAGATCGTCGGAAGTTATAATTTCATCAACCAGACCCAGCCCTTTCGCCTGTGTACCAAACCAGTGTTCTCCGGTTGCCACGGAATCCACATCCAGTTCAGGACGATGGTCACGGATAAAGTCTTTGAACAGACCATGTGTTTCTTCCAGCTCCTGCCGGAATTTTTCACGCGCCTTGTCGGTATTTTCACCAAACATGGTTAAAGTCCGTTTGAATTCACCCGCGGTCAGCTGTTCAAATTCAATATCATTTTTCTTCAGTAACTTATTAAAGTTAGGTAATTGTGCAATCACACCAATTGAGCCAACAATAGCAAAGGGTGCAGAGACCAGTTTGTCAGCGATACAGGCCATCATATAACCGCCGCTTGCTGCGACTTTGTCGACAGCAATGGTGAGTTTCAGACCTGCCGATTTCACACGGTCGAGCTGCGATGCTGCCAGTCCGTAACCATGAACCATGCCACCACCGGATTCCAGACGCAGCAGCACTTCATCACCTTCTTTGGCAACCGCAAGAATTGCCGTAATCTCTTCCCGCAAAGAAGCCACTTCTTTGGCATCGATGCTGCCATGAAAGTCCAGTACGAATAAATGAGGTTCACGCTTCGCTTCAAGGATCCCTTCTTTCGCTGCTTTCTTAATTTCTTTCTCCGCAGACTTATGCTTCGATTTTTCGCTTTTCTTCTCCGCTTTGTGACGTGCCTTCAAAAATGCATCGTCATACATCCGGGATTCAAGTTGCTCAATGGTTTCTTTGTGCTTTTCCGTCAGGTTAACAATTTCAAGTTCCCCTTTTGATCCCGTGTCTTTTGATGCCTTCACCAGAAGTAAAACCGCAATGATTGCGGCTACCACGGTCACAATCTTCGCTAAAAACAGGCCGTAGTCTAATAAAAATTCCAATGTTCTTATCCTCTTCAATACGAATTGATGTATTGTAGCGAATCTTTGCAACCAAATCATAATCATAAGAGGACCGGGAATGACATATTCTGTAAAAGCGGACACGTTAAAAGACCGGATTATCCTGATTACAGGCGCCAGTGACGGGATTGGCAAACAGGCTGCGATCAGCTACGCACAACATGGCGCGACTGTCATATTAACTGGCCGCAGTATGATGAAGCTTGAAGACACAGCACGGAAGATTCATGATGCCTGTGATCCGCAAGCGTCGGTGATTACGCTGGACATGATGAAAGCAACCCGGCAGGACTATCTCAGCCTGGCGAAAGTGATTGAATCTGAATACGGCCGGTTGGATGGCTTACTTCACAGTGCAGGTCAGCTAGGTGATATCTGTCCTTTCGAATCGATTGAAGAGCAGGTGTATGACGAAGTCATGCAGGTGAATGTGAAAGCCCAGTTTCTGCTGACACAGGCGTTATTACCCTTATTGAAACAATCAGAAGACAGCCGTTTAATCTTTACTTCCTCAACCGTTGGCCATGAAGGACGGGCGCACTGGGGAACCTATGCTGTGTCGAAATTTGCCACAGAAGGCATGATGCAGGTTCTGGCTGATGAGCTGAAGGAAACAAAAGTGCGGGTCAATGCGATCAATCCGGGTGGCACCCGGACCGGGATGCGCGCCAAAGCATTTCCGCAGGAAAATCCGGGCACGCTGAAAACACCGCTGGATATTATTCCGCTTTATCTTTATCTGATGGCTCCCGAGGGTATTGAGGTTCACGGGCAGTGTATTGATGCACAGAAACGTAAACCCGCTTCTTAAAACCATCCGGAAAGTAAACTGACCATCTGAATATATCTGGCGGAACAAACATACAAGGGCATGGATGTTTTGAGTGGTTTGTATACCCAAACAGCCTGAAGATGCATGATTCAGGTTGCTTGGGTGCAGAGCCAGATATATTTTGATCAGAAACTTATTCAGAATTTATTTTGTTGCAGACAGTAACTGACGCAACCGGTCCTGCGCCACTTCCACCAGCAAATCTGGCTGGAACTTGGAGATAAAGCGATCACAACCTACTTTTTTCACCATGGCTTCATTAAAGCTGCCGCTGAGTGATGTATTCAACGTGATATACAGATCACTCATCCTTGCATCATTACGAATTTCATAAGTTAACCGGTAACCATCCATTTCAGGCATTTCTGCATCGGTAATCATCAATAATATTTCGTCGGTGACCTTTTTGCCCTGATCACACCAGGACTTCAGCAGGTTATGCGCTTCCATCCCATCCCTGCATTCAATAATTTCAAGTCCCAGCTGCGATAAAGTCCCTTTGACCTGATTCCGGGCCGTTGTAGAGTCATCAACAATCAAGACCTTACGACCATGCATATTATCCAGTAACTCACGATCCAGAACTTCTTCCGAGATTGAAACGTCGTAATCAATGATTTCAGCCAGCACTTTCTCGACGTCAATAATTTCAACAATCTGAATTTGTTCCTGCTCTTTAATGTGGGTAATTGCAGTGAGGTAATTGGCACGGCCTGCGGTCTTTGGTGGTGGCTGGATTTCAGTCCAGGCGGTATTAATGATATTCCTGACCTGTCCGACCAGAAATCCCTGTGTTGTCCGGTTATATTCGGTCACAATCAGGTTTTGTTCTTCCTCTTCATGACCGCGGGATGGCGGAAAACCAATCGCTCTTCTCAAATCAATCACAGGAACGGGCTCACCTCTCAATGACGCAACACCGGTAATGTGATTATGAGAACCTGGCATTTTGGTCAAAGTCGGCATTTTAATGACTTCTTTCACTTTAAAGACATTAATCGCAAAAATCTGCCTGCTGTTCAGCTTGAAAAGTAACAACTCAAGGCGATTTTCTCCCACCAGATTTGTGCGTTGATCGACCGTATTTAATACACCTGTCATACGAGATTCCACCAGTAAAAACAATTAACAGTATATACTCAATCAAATGAGAAGGAGCATTTGATGCCACAGTTCTTTGAGTATATCAATAAATATCCACCCTATATACCCAAACAACCTGAAGATGCTGTGTTCAGGGAAAGAGATGCAGGTGTATACCTGCTTTTAACTATTTCGACTGGTTCAGGTAAATATGAAATAAAAACTGAAAACCACGCAATAGATTTGAATCAGCCCCGAATAAATGATTCGGGCACACCCTCAAAACAATGAGTGATTCTCTGCAATAAGTCCAGAATGACGCACTCAAACAGAGAAAACGCATCCTGTTTAACGATCGACAATCGCCATCAGCAAACTGCCATCATAAAGCGCCTGCTTGATTAGTGCAGCACCCGGCATAGTGGATTGTTTGTAGAAACGGGACTCCATAATCCGGACCTGTTTCCAGTACATCGGATGGGTTTGGTGCTCAATACATTCAAACATGGGCGGATACAACACTTCTTTTGCCAGATTAATAATACCGCCCAGAAGTACTTTTTCAGGGTTGAAAATATTAATCACGATTGCAATCGCCTGCCCGAGGTATTTTCCCAGCTCTGCCATCACTTCGCAGGACAGCGGATCACCATCAGATGCAGCCATACAGATATCTTCAATAGAAATATCTTCCAAAGCGCTTAATGAGGACTCTGCGCCCTGCTCTATCCGGCTTAGCACCTGCCGGCGAAGCGCATGAGAACTGGCGACAGTTTCAAGACATCCCTGATGACCACAGTGACACGGCAAACCATCCGGATCAATCCTGATGTGTCCCAAATCCCCGATATGACCCAGTCTTCCCTGCAACACCCGGCCATTGACAATCACACCGGCACTCAAACCATTATGGATAGAAATCAGAACTGAGTTATTGTTTTCCTGAGAGTGACCAAACAATTTTTCAGCCAGCGCCCAGGCCCGGGTATCATTCGCAATAAAAACCGGAATCCGGGTCACCCGGTAGATTTCTGAACTTAACTCAAAATTACGCACATTATAATGTGGCATTTCAAGCACAACGCCACGTTCAGCATCCACCAGCCCCGGCAGGGTAAGTGCAATGCTGGTGATGCGCTCGATCTGAGAAATATAAGTCAGGAAAAACTCTTCAATTTCATGTAACAACCGCGCCAGTAAATCGTCCTGATCAATTTCATGAATATCAATCTTGGTATCGATCAAGACATCGCCACCTAATTCATGCAGTGCGATCGTTAAATATCCCCGGCCAAGACGAATCGATAAAAACTGCCAGCCCTGATTTCTGGTCTGCAGACCCACAGCAGGTCTGCCGCGGCTAATGGCTTCCTGAACCGTTGTTTCATGAATCAGTTGTGCATCGATTAACTCACGGGTTATTTTGGTAATACTCGCTGGCGCGAGTTCACTTTCTTTCGATAAATCGATCCGGGATATCGGACCTTTTTGATCAATCAGCTTATAAACACGTCCCGCATTAATCTGCTTTATATGATCAATGTGGCCTGGCTGAGCCATATACATGGTGCACTCCCAAAATCAACAACATGCTAATTTTTTTACTTTGCAAAGAAATTGTGAAGCGCTTTAACAGATGAGCGTGACCAGCATCACGCAGATTCATTGAAGTTTGTGTCAGGCGTCAAATGTTCATTCCTGACCTGACCGGCTTCAGGCCTTTCCTGAAATACTCAAACAACCAGAACACCTTATATTCACGTTGCTTAGAGGGTTAAACCGGAAAATTCTAGTCGGGATAAAATGAAAGTCAATAAAGTATCCACAATCTTTCTCCGGATAACGCTTTCGTACAGAAACAGATTAATCCGGCATTTTTCAGGTTCTCTCATATACTTATATCTGAGCAGCCTCATGAGGCTGCTCAGATATAATGGTAATCACCCCATTATCGTAATTCAGGAGCATAGCATGACGAAGATAGTGCGAAAGACCAAAATAGTAACGACACTGGGCCCTTCAACCGATCAGGATAGTGTGCTTGAAGAACTTATTCTGAGTGGTGTCAATGTCGTCCGTATGAATTTCTCGCATGGCACAGCCGAAGCGCACAAGCAGAGAACCAGAAAAATACGTGAAATTGCGGCAAAGCATAACCTGAATGTCGCTATTTTAGGGGATTTACAAGGCCCTAAAATCAGGGTGTCTACATTTGAGAATGGAAAAATCACACTGAATGTCGGCGATCGTTTCATCTTAGATGCAGAACTTCCCCCGGGTGCAGGAACACAGGAAGCTGTCGGTATCGATTACAAACAGTTGCCGGGCGATGTGCAGAGAGAGGATATTCTGTTACTGGACGATGGCCGGATACAACTGGAAGTGCTGATGGTTGAAGGTCATAAAATATTTACCACAGTCACAGTTGGCGGAAAGCTATCGAATAATAAAGGGATTAACAGGAAAGGCGGCGGACTTTCTGCGCAGGCACTGACCGAGAAGGACAAACAGGACATCCTGTTAGCTGCTGAACTCGAAGTCGACTATCTGGCTGTTTCTTTCCCCCGCAATGGCGACGATATGGAGTACGCAAGACGGCTGGCAAGAGATGCCGGTATGAACACAAAGCTGGTTGCAAAAGTTGAACGTGCGGAAACCGTCTCTTCTGATGCCAATATTGACGATATTATCATGGCATCTGATGCCATTATGGTTGCACGGGGAGACCTTGGTGTTGAAATCGGGGATCCGGAATTGGTTGGCGTCCAGAAAAAGTTAATTCACCGGGCAAGAGAGTTAAACCGGGTCATCATCACAGCAACACAGATGATGGAGTCCATGATCGAGAATCCAATGCCAACCCGGGCTGAAGTGATGGATGTTGCCAATGCAGTGATCGACGGAACAGATGCCGTGATGCTTTCCGGAGAAACTGCTGTCGGTAAATATCCGGTTGAAACCGTAAAATCGATGGCCAATGTTTGTCTTGGTGCCGAAAAAATGATGTCTGTAAATACACAAAATTACAGACTCAACGGCAGCTTTGCGACAGCGGGAGAAACAGTATCGATGTCTGCTGTCTATGCGGCAAACCATATGGAAGGTATAAAAGCCATCGTCACACTGACAGAATCCGGCCGTACGGCACTGATGACTTCAAGACTCAACTCAGAGCTGCCGATTTTTGCCCTCTCCAGAAATGAAACAACACTTAACCGTTGTGCACTGTACCGGGGAGTGATTGCTCACTATTTTGATTCAAAGCAGGAATCCAGTTACGATGCCGCACTTGAAGCACTGCAAATGCTGAAAGAGAAAAAACTACTCGATTTCGGGGATATTGTAATTATTGCACAAGGCGACATGATGGGCGTTGAAGGAACGACGAACTGTCTGAGAATCCTGCCGGTATTTTGATCACAGCGAATACCATATCAAGGATCGTATTTATCAAAGGTCATATTTATCAAAGGTTATCGATATCCTGATAAATATGATCCTTGCTGAATCAATGATTGTTCTCAAAAGGCATCATTGTTTCATCAGAGCTTTCCTGCACTGTAGTTAACGAAATTCTGAATCCTGCATATTGAGGTCATCTGAATACAATACTCTTTTAGCCGACTCCCAGCTTTCAATGAAATTATATCCAGCCTCAAGCCCCAGAGCATAATCATGTAATAAATCCTCTTTGTTACTCAGTAACGGCCCTGAGCGCAGAGTCATTGAGGGGGCAATCTGAATAATGAACACATCATCCGGAGGGGACTCCAGAAACTTAAGCGTTAACTCATATGTCTGAAAATGAATCATCAGCATATCAGCCAGACGGGAATCAAATTTTCTGCCAAGCAAATCCCCCAGCCGAAAAAGATTATCTGCACCAAATAACCACCGGCCACCATTGAGTATATGTGCAGGGGGATTTTTTGAATGGGCTGACATTTTCTTTTTCAGGGAGCTTCGCCACTGTTCAGACAATAGCTGCCATTGATTTTGTACATAATCGAGTGGCAGTTTAAAGCCTGCCGGACTGCTTTCTCCGACCTCTGGAAGCACAGAGGAAGTCTCAGGACATTCTGTACGGATAACCGCAATAAAACGGGCCCCCTGCCGCCATGCTTCCTGAACCGGAATAGCGGCTGAAATCCCGCCATCCACATAAGGCTGGTCTCTGACTTCAACGGGTTGATCACAAAGGGCGGGAATCGCGCAGGTTGCCAGTAAAACTTCCCGCCAGTCAGATTCCAGCACGGGTAAATAATCATCTTTCAGTGTATTCACCTGAGTCACGGCGGCATAAGCCTTCTTTTGCTGCAAAACACATCTTCCCATATCTACATCAAGCCTGTATGGAAAATCCATAATCCGGTCCAGTGCCCAGGATAAATTGAGATATTGTTTTTTCCGGATATAAGAAAATAAATTAAAAAACTCATTCCGGGTGGTCAGTTCAGTAATAAATGATTTGCCTAAACCACATTGCCTGCACAAGAAGGCACACAGGTTCATCGCTCCGGCTGAGGTACCGAAATAGAGTTCAAAAGGGTCGAAACTGGATAAATTGAAGGCATCAAGCACACCGGCAGTGAAAATACTTTTCTGACCCCCACCTTGTAAGACCAGAGCATTTTTACCACTGATATATTTTGATAACTGATCGTAGTCTCCGATAGTATTGCGCTCAGAGACTACTTTGATGTTTTCCGTCATAGAGTAACAACAGACTCAGTGAATCTGTCATGATTGTCTGCTTGTTTGACTGTGAGTCTGTATTAATGTGCCAGGACAATGATTCCGTAAGCAATTAACACCGCAAAGACTACAGCTGTAATGACCAATGCATACTTTAAATCAAGTTCCATAACTTTCTCCGGTACAGGTGATGTATTCAGGCGTTATTCATGATGTCAGTTCCAAATCCTGTTTGTCTATTCTTTTACGCTGAAATACAGAGATGGATCTTGTTTAGTATATACCCAGAGGGCGTGTTCATCTTTCCATCGCTGTCAAACCGGAAAATCGTCTGATTCCTGAAAAAAAATCAGAGGATGAACCTGAAAAAACATTCAGGCCATTCATTCATAAAAATGCAATTTAACCTCAACTTATAACCACAATAAAAACAAAAACCAAAATAATCCTTCAAAATTAATTCAATTACAAGAATTTACCACCAAAACAAAATACATACATTGTATTTACAATCTATTGCCTTTTTATTTGGATGTATGTAACCTCAAACTCATGCGTAGTTATAGATTTCAACTAACGCAAACACACATCACAACAAATAGAATAATATTCTGAGATAAAAGTTCGTTAAAAAATATAATTCCAAATATAACCCTATGTGACAGCAATGAAATCGTGTGTATTCAACACATCACTCATGTAATTACACTATAATTATTAACGACATGGATGACATAAACATCTCTCAGATAATTCAGGAAAGGAGTATCTAATGAAGCGAGAACAATGGGGCTCTCGTGCCGGATTCATTTTAGCAGCTGTCGGGTCTGCGATTGGATTAGGCAACATCTGGCGTTTTCCGTATATGGCCTATGAAAACGGTGGCGGCGCATTTTTTATCCCCTATATTTTTGCCATGCTGACGGCCGGCATCCCATTTATGATTTTAGAATTCAGTATGGGACAACGTTACCGGGGCTCTGCACCGAAAACATTATCCCGGATCCATGCCAAATTTGAATGGCTTGGCTGGTTCCAGGTCGGGGTTGCTGCGGTCATTGGCGTCTACTATGTGGCCGTTATCGGGTGGGCAATTTCTTATTTTGGCCTGTCATTTACCCAAGGCTGGGGCAGTGATCCAAACAGCTATTTCTTTAGTGAATATTTAGGGCTCGGAGATAACTCGCCAACGAACTTAGGCGGAATTCGCTGGGGAATCGCTCTGACAGTCACCATTGCGTGGGCAATTACGTACGTTGCTATCGTCAGTGGCGTGAAATCAGGGATTGAAAGAGCATCCAAAATTATGATGCCCATTCTCTTCTTCATGGTGTTAATGCTTATTGCAAGAATGGCAGTATTGCCCGGTGCAATCGATGGCATTAATTACATGTTTAAACCTGATTTCAGCAAAATCTGGGACGTCAAAGTCTGGGCGGCAGCATATGGGCAGATATTCTTCACTCTGAGTATCGGATTTGCCATCATGCTCGCTTACTCAAGCTACCTTCCGGAGAAATCCGATATTACTAACAATGCCTTTATGACGGTTCTGATTAACTGTGGTTTCTCTATTCTGGCTGGCATCATGATTTTCTCAGTACTCGGCTATATGGCTGAAGCACAAAGCAAACCTTTGACAGAAGTTGTTTCTGCCGGTGTTGGATTAGCTTTTGTGACTTTACCAACAGCAATTAATCTGCTGCCTGCACCTTATATTCTCGGCCCTGTTCTGTTCTTTGCACTGGTTATTGCCGGGCTGAGTTCTCATATTTCAATTATGGAAGCCGTCACTTCTGCGGTCATTGATAAAACCAAGTGGAGACGGAATAAAGCAGCAACGGTCGTGATTGGCAGTAGCTTTATCGTTTCAATGGCATTTGTCACCAACGGCGGATTGCTGTTACTGGATTTGGTGGATCATTTTGCGAATAACATCGGCATTATGGTCGGCTGCTTTGTGGAAATCGTCATTATGACCTGGCTGTTCAAAATTGCTGATGTCCGTCAGTATGTGAATTCAGTGTCCGATTTTTCCGTCAAAGAATGGTTCGATATTTGTCTGAAATTCATCACACCAGTCATTCTGGCGATCATTTTGGTCACCAAACTAAAAACCTTGCTCACTGATGGGTATGGCGGCTATGACTTAACAATTGGCTGGATTATGATCGCAGCACTCTTTGTTATTGGTGTAACCATTAATCTGACCACGAAACAGCAGGAGGCGTAACATGGATACCAGCGCAATTTTCATGATGGTTCTTGGCCTGGGACTGACCTGGGGCGGTGCCGCTATCTGTATCAGAAAAGCAATGAATAAACACGATTAAATCTTGCTGACAGACTGACACAAACAGAGAACCTGAATACCGGTGAGAAATCACCGGTATTTTTTTATCTCCCGTCTTGTCTGTAGTTCTGATCACCAAGTCATGCCAATCTGGAAAATAAACTGATCATCTGGATGTGTCTGGCGGAGCAAACAGACAAGGGCATGGATATCCTTGTTTAAGCCCTTTTTTATCAACGAAAAGGGGCTAGCTTGAGCGGTTTGCGGAACCAGATATATCCAGATCAGAAAATGACTCAGAATGGTATCTTGCTCATTCCAATGATTTCCTGAACAATAAAAAAACCTCCGGACTTCACGCCCGGAGGTTTCAATGTCATGACCAATATGAGTACTCAGGTATGACTGAACTGAAATTGTATTTGGCCGGTGAACTTAATGTCCGCTCCGCATCCATTCATCCATTTCAGTTCTCAGCACATCAGAACGAGTACCAAAAATAGCCTGAACACCACCCTGGACAACCACGACACCCGCAGCACCCAGAGCTTTTAATTTATCCTGATCAACATTTTCAGTCTCTTTTACTGAGACACGAAGCCGAGTAATACACGCATCCAGGTTTGTGATGTTGTCTTTACCACCGAACGCAGCAACCAGAGATTCAGCCATTTCAGAGCCAGATGATTGTACTTCATCGATAGTTTCGTCTTCGCGACCAGGCGTTTTAATATCCAAAGCACGAATCACAACAGTAAATACGATGTAGTAAACAACTGCGTATACTGCGCCTAAGCCAACCAGCAACAACATTTTCTGAGCGTGAGGAGCCTGAACCACAAAATCAATGAAACCATTTGAGAATGTGTGACCGTGAACAACCCCCAGAGAGTTTGTCAGAACATATGCTAAACCAGCAAGTAAAGCGTGAATTCCGTATAGCAGTGGAGAAATAAACAGGAATGAGAACTCAATTGGTTCTGTAATCCCGGTCAGGAAAGAAGTCAGTGCAGCAGATGCCATGATACCCATGATTTTCGCACGGTTTTCAGGCTTCGCACAGTGTGCAATCGCAAAAGCCGCCGCAGGTAAACCAAACATTTTGAACAAGTATCCACCAGCAAGCTGACCAAAACCATTCCCGGCAGCACGCGAAGCATCATCAGCAGTCAGGAAGCAAGTCATAATACCGTGAGCAATTTCACCCGCAGCATTGGTACAGGTACCTGCTTCATAGAAGAATGGTACGTTCCAGATGTGGTGTAAACCAAATGGGATAAGAGAACGTTCAACAACACCATAAATACCAAATGCTAATACCGGATTTTGATGTGCTGCCCAATCAGAGAATGCCGCAATTGCTGAACCAATAGGAGGCCAGATAAACGACAATACCACACCAAGAATGATTGCCAGAAAACCGGTAATAATAGGCACAGCACGTTTACCGGCAAAGAAACCAAGGTAATCAGGCAACTGAATTTTGTAAAACCGGTTAAATGCCCAGGCCGCAACAGCACCCGCAAGAATGCCCCCCAGAACCCCGGTTTCAATTCCATCAACGCCCATGACTTTTGCCATCACTTTCAGCGTCGCAACCATAATGCCATAACCGACAATAGCCGACAGGCCTGACACACCATCATTATTCGTAAAACCCAGCGCAACACCCACAGCAAAAAGAAGTGCCATCTGTCCGAAGACCGAGCCACCCGCTTGCGCCATTAAATTTGATACAACTTCCGGTAACCAACTGAAATTAGCGGCACCGACCCCGAGTAAGATACCTGCAACAGGTAAGACTGATACGGGAAGCATCAGCGATTTACCTACTTTTTGCAGTTCAGCAAAAAGGTGCTTAGACATATTTTATGCTCCTGATTAAGTTTATTTGTTTTATTTTTTCGGGAACGCTACAGCCACCCCCGTCGCTGTATTTTTAGGCTCCCGTGAAAATATAGCCACATTTGGCATTATATTTTCCAGCTCTAAATATATATTGATGGCTCTCAAACTTTCTATATCGTTAACAACTTTAGTTTCAAAGTAATAGGTAGATCACAATCAAAACACGTATAAAAAGGAAGCAAACACATCATTAAGTATTTTATTTTCAGTGGCTTATCTATTTTAAAATCTAATTTTTCACCAAAAATAAACAAACAGTAAAAGTTAATTCCCTTTATGAATTAACTTTTATCTGATTTTTGTTGACAGAATCAATAAAAAAACTTGACCTGTTGCTATTTTTTTCGCTTCGAATTAAATCAAAGTTATATTTTGAATCAGACTGACAGTTTAAAGAGCAAACTTATTAATCAAAGAAAAAAAAGATTAGCAAAATTCTGTGATGTATGATGCGCAACTTCAGACACATCAATCCCCTTCAGTTGAGCTATATAACTGGCTACTTCGGCTACATAAGCTGGTTGGTTCTCTTTGCCGCGATGAGGAACCGGCGCAAGATAAGGTGAATCAGTCTCGATTAACAAACGCTCCAGAGGCAAAGCTTTGACAACTTCTTTCAATTCAGTTGCCTGACGGAAGGTTACAATGCCTGAAATTGATATATAAAAGCCCAAGTCCATAGCAGCTTGCGCAAAAGGCATATCCTCAGTAAAACAATGAATAACACCACCGCAACGTTCTGCTCCGCCATTTTTCAGCAATGCTAATGTATCTTCGCGGGCATTCCGGGTATGGATAATTAATGGCTTATTGACTTCAACAGCGACTTCAATTTGCTGGGCAAATCTGAGTTTTTGTAATTCAGCGGTTTCAGGCTGGTAATGGTAATCCAGCCCGGTTTCACCAACAGCGACGACTCTGGGATGCTGAACATACTCACAAAAAGTATCCAGTGTAAACTCACTTTCAACGTCTAATGGGTGAACACCACAAGATGCATGGACAAACTCAAAGGGTGAGATCATTTCCAGCATATCAGGAAACGAGTCCAGAGTGACGCCGACAGACAGTAGCTGCTCAACACCAGCAGCCTTGGCCTTTTTAAGTACATCAGTAACATCCTGATGTAAATTATCGTAGTCAAGTTTATCTAAATGGCAGTGGGAATCGACGAACATGAAACCTCATCAAATTTTAGTAACCAATCCAGGATTAACAGCTCAGAGTTTAAACTGCTTTGTACTGTCACCTGCTCCAGTAAAACAGACAATGATTGAAACTGCTGATAAAGCAGTTCGTAAGAAACTTTCTGAGCAATCATAGCACTCTCAGGTAAAAAAGATTCATCTTTTAGCTGAAACTGACATTTTTGCGAATCTGCAAGTAAATACCATAACCAGGCTAAATACTCTGCCGGAGATTTTTCAATCAGGGCGGACAAGGATGTGATGTGATGTGTGGGCTGCTCAAGAAACCGACAAAACTGTGCGGCCAACTGCTGGTAGTCATGAAGTCTTTCGTGGCGGATAAAATCAAGCACACGCAAAGGGGCATGACTATTTAACGTCAGTATATACGGCGGAACTTGTTGGCTGGTTTCTTCACCGAGCCAATTTAAAATAACCTGATGAGTGGGTGGTTCAACAACCAGACGACGGCAACGACTCAAGATAGTCGGCAGCATCCGATCCACATGAGCTGTCACCAAAATAAACCGGCACTGTTCAGACGAATCTTCCAGTGTCTTCAACAGAGCATTTCCGGCGGATGGATTTAATGAATCAGCTGGACGGATGATCATGACCCGGAAACCAGCAAACTGGGAGGATTCCTGAGCACGCTGATTCATCTGCCGGATTTGATCAACAGTTATCTGTTTTCCGGCTTTCTCTGGCTCAATCACATGAAAATCCGGATGTGCTTTATTTTCCATTAACTGACAACTATGGCATTTCCCGCAAGGCTTCTGTCCCCCTGAGCACAATAATGAGCTGGCTAACAAATTAACAAACTCATCCTCACCCATTCCTTCTTTCACTACAAACAGAGAAGCAAGGGACATCAAATTATGATTCCGGGAAAAATGCCACTGCTCCCAGACGTCTTTAAACCAAGGATATAATACACTCACAACGTCAGGATCCTTACTGAATCAAAGAGAAGAAAACCAGTCATTCAGAACACGTCTGATATCAGCCTGAACTTGTTGTAATGATTGTCCGGCATCGATTGTCCGGATACTTTGATCATGTCTGGCAAAATCCATATAACACTCACGGGTTCGTTCAAAGAAGCCCAGGTCCATCTTCTCGATTCTGTCTAATTCTCCCCGGCCACGAGCCCGCTCAAGTCCTAATTTAGGATCAATATCAAGATACAGGGTTAAATCAGGCGAAAAATTTTTCAGAGCCATTTGCCTGAGCTGGGTGAGAACATGTCTGTCGATGCCTCTGCCACCGCCCTGATATGCCTGTGCAGATAAGTCATGCCGATCGCCAATGACCCAGGTCCCTTTGAGTAAGGATGGCTTAATCACCGTTTCTACCAGCTGAACCCTTGCTGCATAGATTAAAAACAGTTCTGACATATCCTGAAGCGTTTCATGATCATGCTCTTGTTTAAAAATCGCACGCAGCTTCTCAGCAATTGGTGTACCACCTGGCTCTCTTGTCTGGGTCACTGACGTCACACCTGATTCCCTCAGGAAGTCAACAACTGTCTGAATTGCCGTAGTTTTACCGGCCCCTTCTAATCCTTCAACAACAATAAATTTAGCTTTCATTATTTATTTCTTAACTGTTTGAGGTAATTGCGTACAGCCCGATTATGCTCAGATAAAGACTTTGAAAATACATGTCCACCCTGACCACTTGCCACAAAATATAAGTAATTTGTTTTTTCAGGATTCATCACAGCCTGCAAAGAGGCAACGCCAACCGTTGCAATGGGTGTCGGGGGAAGTCCCCGGATCACATAGGTATTATACGGCGTTGGTGTTCTTAAATCTTTCTTTCTGATGTTGCCATTGTATTGATCGCCCATCCCGTAAATCACGGTTGGATCGGTTTGCAAGCGCATCTTCTTATTCAAACGATTCACAAAAACTGAAGCGATCCGTTTTCTTTCGGCATCAACCGATGTTTCTTTCTCTATAATCGATGCAAGAATTAATGCTTCGTATGGTGACTTCAATGGCAAATGCTCAGCTTTATTCTGCCAGGCCTGGTTTAAAACCTGATTTAGTTTGACATGAGCACGTTGCAAAATATCTAAGTCGCTGGTGCCATCAGTAAAATGATAGGTTTCAGCCAGAAATAAACCTTCCAGTTTTTTATGAGAAATTCCTAATTTTTCAGCAATTTCAGGCTCCGTTAAACCAGACAGAGTATGTTGAAGATGAGGTGATTGAGATAACTTATTGAGCCAGTCTTTAAAGCGGCTCCCTTCGATCATTGTTATTGAAAACTGAAATTCATCCCCTGCGACGAACCGGGACAATATGACTTTGAATGATTCTCCGGGATGAATCTGATAGGTTCCGGCTTTAATATGCGTCAGCTGAGGATAGAAACGATGGATAAAGTGGCTGCCAATTGCATCATCTAACCAGTGTTTTTGCTGAAATATCACTAACAAAGCTCTGAGTGATTGCCCGTGTTTAACTGAAAATAATTCAGCATTGGTCACATTCACCGGTTGGGAAAGAAAGGCATCAACCCTTTGGTGCAATAATGAATAACATCCCCAAATAAGTACAGCAATCAAGCCACAACTCAGACTTATCTTCTTTAACACAAATTCACTCTCTTCTGGATTTCTTTGGTATATTCACCTACTGAGAATTCAGATGCCATCATCCGGATAACCGGTGCAACCCCTAATACAGAATTGGTTATAAACACTTCATCAGCGGCCAGCAGAGCATCGACAGAAAAAGATCCGACCGATAAGCTCTTCCCTTCTTCCTGAACCCACTCAGTAACAACACGACGAACCACACCAGCGACACCAGCTTGATCAAGTGCCGGGGTAAAAAAACGATCATTTTTCACCCAAAAAATATTCGCCATCGTCGTTTCTATCACATTGTCATAAATATCTAACACGACACCATCAATATATCCAAGTTGAGTCACTTCATTTTTTAATAAAATTTGTTCCAGGCGGTTATTATGTTTGTGACCAGCCAACATCGGATTCAGCCCCAGCCTTTGCCTGCAAAGACCAAGTTCAATACCGTCGGTAATCAAATCACTATAATATCCGGGATAAGCAAAGGAGGAAATCATCACCCTTGGCGATGTTTTTTCAGGAAATGCATATCCCCGGCCGCCGCTCCCGCGGCTGATATGAATTTTAATTCCGGCTTTTGCCTCTGGTTTGATGACCCTGCTCATCCATGCCAGCACCTCATCCCAATCTGGATAAGGTATGCACAAAACTTTCAGGCAGGATTCTAACCGCTGTCGATGATAATCCCAGTACTGAACCTGACCATTTAAAGTGAGAATCGTCGAAAAGCATCCATCACCATACTGATAAGAACGATCATCTGCCGGGACTACATCTGCTGACTTTCCATCAATAAGAATCATGCTTTCACACCATCTTTAAAAAAAACGGCTCAATGCAATGCACTAAGCCGTATCTGTTCATCATAACTTGACTGTATCAGTGATCAGACTTTCCTGAATACCAGTGAGCCATTCGTACCGCCAAATCCAAATGAATTACAAACCGCATATTCCATACCAGAAACCTTGCGTGCAGTGTGTGGCACTAAATCAATGCCAAAGCTGTCTTCTGGGTCATCAAGGTTAATTGTTGGCGGAACTATTTGGTCAACCAAAGTCATGACCGTCACGATAGCTTCGACAGAACCAGCAGCGCCAAGAAGATGGCCGGTCATAGACTTAGTCGAAGACACAAGGACCTGCGCAGCACCATCATCACCCAATGCACGCTTAACGCCCCGGAGTTCAGCAATATCACCCGTTGGTGTTGATGTGCCATGCGCGTTAATATAGCCAATCTGAGTTCCATCAATACCAGCATCACGCATTGCCGCTTCCATAGCTAAAGCACCGCCTGAGCCATCTTCGCTGGGTGCTGTCATATGATAAGCATCACCTGACATGCCAAAACCAACCAGTTCGGCGTAAATTTTCGCACCACGGGCTTTCGCATGTTCATATTCTTCAAGAACCATCATGCCTGCGCCATCTCCAAGAACAAAACCATCCCGGTCTTTGTCCCATGGTCTGGACGCTTTTTGAGGTTCATCATTACGGGTTGACAACGCTTTTGCAGCACCAAAACCAGCAATACCGAGTGGGGTCGATGCTTTCTCTGCACCACCTGCAACCATGGCATCTGCATCACCATATGCAATCATGCGGGCGGCATGACCAATATTGTGCAAACCTGTTGTACATGCGGTTGAGATAGCGATATTAGGACCACGTAATCCTTTCATTATCGACAGGTTGCCAGCAACCATATTAACAATTGTAGAAGGTACAAAAAACGGACTTACCTTACGGGGACCTTTATCAACTAAAGCCTGATGACCATTTTCAATTAAATCAAGGCCGCCTATGCCTGAACCAATTGCAACTCCGACTCTCGGTGCGTTTTCTTCAGTGATGACAAGACCAGAATCGTCTAATGCCTGTATACCAGCAACTACACCATACTGGATAAACAGATCCATCTTACGGGCATCTTTCTTTGATATATAATCTTCGCAGTTGAAATCTTTAACCAAACCTGCAAAACGAGTTGAAAAGCCTGTTGCATCAAAATGCTCTATGTCAACAATACCGCTCTGACCAGCAAGTAAGGCTTTCCATGAAGACTCTACTGTGTTGCCTACCGGCGTTAACATCCCCATACCAGTAACAACAACGCGACGCTTGGACACAATCATATCTCCGGAATTGAAAAGTTGTGAAGAAGTAAAAATATGAAGAGAATTTAAAACTCAGGCGGCCAGATAGCCGCCTGGAGAGATAGATTACTGAGCGCTATTAACGTAGTCGATTGCAGCTTGAACAGTAGTGATCTTCTCAGCTTCTTCATCAGGAATTTCAGTGTCAAATTCTTCTTCCAGAGCCATAACCAGCTCTACAGTATCAAGAGAATCGGCACCAAGATCTTCAACAAAAGAAGCTTCATTTCTGACTTCTGCTTCGTCTACACCTAGCTGTTCAACAATGATTTTCTTTACGCGTTCTTCGATGTTGCTCATTTTTCTTTTCCTTTACAGATTTCGCTTAATGCGATGTCCCGTAGTTTATTAGAACTAGGGAAAGTTGCAAGAGGGTCATCGCTGGTCAAACCACAAATTTTGCGATTTTAACCGAAATTCAGACCATATTTGATATAAATCATGCACAATTCTTGCGCTTTTCGTGATGAATAAAAAAATACTTGTCAATTTAGTGAAGTTAACAAGATATTTACCAAATTTCATCACTAGACCATACACATTCCACCATTTACATGCAGCGTTTCCCCAGTGATATAAGCTGCCTCTGAGGAGGCAAGAAACGCAACAGCTGAAGCAATTTCTTTGGGAGAGCCCAACCTTTCAGCCGGAACCTGAGCTAGTGTAGCAGCCCTTTGCTCATCATTCATTGCTTTTGTCATATCAGTTTCAATAAATCCTGGCGCGACAGTATTGACGGTAATTCCGCGGGAAGCAACCTCCCGGGCCATCGATTTACTGAACCCGATAACACCTGCTTTTGCTGCAGCATAATTTGCTTGTCCTGGGTTACCCAACGTTCCGATAACAGAACCGATATTAATGATTCGGCCACAACGCTTTTTCATCATGCCGCGCAATACTGCTTTTGACAAACGGAAAACAGAAGTCAGATTCGTATTCATAATATCTGACCACTCATCATCTTTCATCCGCATCAGCAAATTATCGCGGGTAATCCCTGCGTTATTCACTAACACATCAATGACTCCAAATTCATCATTGATACTTTTTAAAACTGAACTTACAGAATCAGGATCAGTCACGTTCAAAACAAAACCTTTCCCTTTATCGCCAAGATAGTCACTGATTGCATCGGCACCACTCTGGCTTGTTGCTGTCCCGATGACAGTAGCACCACGTTCAGCCAGCAATTCCGCAATTGCCCGGCCAATTCCCCGGCTTGCCCCGGTGACCAATGTAATTTTACCGTCGAGATTCATGAAATGACTCATGTTTCTTTTTCCTATGATGACTGAATTGCATCTAAAGACGCAATATCGTTTACTGCAGCTGCAGTAAGTGTTTTAACAATTCGCTTGGTCAAACCGGTCAAAACCTTACCCGGTCCGGCCTCTATCAGTTTGTCGACACCTTCCGCGTTCATTTTCTGAACAGTTTCTGTCCAGCGAACAGGACTATACAACTGCCGGACAAGTGCATCTTTAATTTTTTCTGGTTGAGTCTCAGCCAGAACATCCACATTATTAAGTACAGGTATTTGAGGCGTTTGAAAATCAACAGATTCAAGTGCCTTAGCCAGCTTGTCAGCGGCAGGCTTCATCAATGCACAATGAGATGGAACCGAAACAGGTAATGGCAAGGCACGCTTCGCGCCCGCTTCCTTACATAAAGCACCTGCACGTTCAACGGCTTCCTTCTGCCCGGCAATGACGACCTGTCCGGGAGAATTAAAGTTCACAGGAGAAACGATTTGGCCCTGGGCTGCATCCTCACAAGCTTTCGCTATTGCATCATCATTGAGTCCGATAATTGCGTACATCGCACCAGTCCCTGCGGGAACAGCTTCCTGCATCGCCTGTCCACGCAATTCAACTAATTTAATCGCTTCTTTAAAATCAATGACTCCGGCACAAACAAGCGCTGAATATTCACCAAGGCTATGTCCGGCAAAAAAAGCTGGCGTTTCCAAATCCAGAGATTGCCATACCCGCCAGACAGCCACAGAAGAAGCAAGCAATGCCGGTTGTGTCCGGAAGGTTTGATTCAGGTCTTCTGCCGGTCCATCCTGAACTAAAGACCATAAATCGTATCCAAGGACTTCAGATGCTTCAGCAAATGTTTTTTTTACTACATCATATTGCTCACCGAGTTCGGCAAGCATTCCCACGGTTTGAGAGCCCTGACCTGGAAATACGATAGCAAAACTGCCCATTGTCTTCTTCCTTAAGTTAATCAATAAATAGTAAGACGCAAAAAAACGCCTTGAGATACAAACAGATAAAATCAATATACGACCAGAGCAGAACCCCAGGTAAAGCCGCCACCAAATGCTTCAAGCAATAGTGTTTGTCCCCGTTGAATTCTGCCATCACGCACTGCTTCATCTAAAGCAGAAGGCACCGACGCCGCGGATGTATTACCATGCTTATCCAGAGTAACAACAACCTGCTCCATCGGAAGGGACAATCTTTTCGCTGTCGCTGAGATAATTCTCAGATTTGCCTGATGGGGAATCAGCCAGTCTAACTGAGATTTATCCATGTTGTTTGCAGCTAAAGTATCTTTGACTAATCTGGCCAATTGTGTGACCGCAACTTTGAAAACTTCGTTTCCGGCCATGTGTAACCATTTATCTGAATCACCACCATTTTGCGGTACTTCTAAAGTCAGTAACGGCCCGTATTCTCCATCGGCATAGATATGCGTCGATAAAATGCCCGGCTCTTCACTTCTGCCCAACACAACAGCGCCGGCACCATCACCAAAAATGATAACCGTTGAGCGGTCTGTCGGTTCACAAGCTTTTGATAATGCATCAGAGCCGATGACTAACACGTTTTTACACATCCCGGATTTAATATGCTGATCAGCAACCGATAAAGCGTACATAAAACCGGAACAGGCAGCAGCGATATCAAAAGCAGGACAACCTTTGATATTCAGCTTATCCTGGACCTCACAGGCAGAAGAAGGGAATGTATGACGACTACTGGTTGTAGCAACAATGATCATGTCAATATCATCTTTGGAAATACCTGACATCTCAATCGCATTCTCAGCCGCAATGTAAGCCATATCAGCAACAGTTTCATCTTCCGCTGCAATACGCCTCTCTTTTATTCCGGTGCGAGTTACAATCCATTCATCACTTGTTTCTACCATTTTCTCTAAATCAGCGTTTGTACGCACATGAGATGGCAGGTAGCTGCCCGTACCTAAAATTTTGCTATACATGAAGACTAATAATGCCTCTCGAGTAAAACTGTTTCTAATCGTTCACTAATCCGGCTGGGTACTTGTCTCTTTATCTCAAGGACCGCCTCTTTGATTGCATGGGAAAAGGCAACTACATCAGCACTACCATGACTTTTTACTACAATGCCCCGCAATCCTAACAAACTTGCACCGTTATACTGGTCGGGGTTCATTGTTTCGAGTTCAATAAATAAGTCAGAAAAGAATTTTTTTGCGATCCAACCCTTTATTGATGAACCAAAAACCTTACGCTTTAATTTATCAAGAAAGAACTGGGCGGTTCCTTCACACGTTTTTAAACAAACATTTCCAACAAAGCCATCACAAACGACGACATCAGCGATATCATGAAAAAGCTGATTTCCTTCAATATTACCAATAAAGTGAAGTGATGATGTCTGCTTTAGCATATCCGCGCAATACTTTACACAATCATTCCCTTTAATATCTTCTTCACCGATATTTAATATCGCGACTCTGGCCGGGCGTCCCAGATGTTCTTGTGCTAATGCACTTCCCATGACGGCAAACTGAAATAAGGTTTCAGCATCACAGGAAACATTCGCACCCAGATCCAATATCCATGTTTTGCTGCCAGAGGCAGTCGGCAAAGCAGAAATCAGTGCAGGCCTGTTGATGCCCGGAAGAGATTTCAGCCTGTATCGGGACAGTGCCATTAACGCACCAGTATTTCCTGAACTGACACAAGCCTGAGCTTCTCCTTCCGCAACTAATCCAATCGCAAGACTCATCGAACTATCAAGATGATGACGAAGCGCCAAGGAAGGTTTTTCAGAATTAGAAATAACTTGATCACTGTGAACAATTCTCAAACGAGAATGATCAGAGTAACCTAACTGAGACAATTGAGAGGTGATAATGTTCCGATCACCCACCAAAATCACTTTTAGCTCCGGGAAATGCAACAATGCCTGCACGGCGGCAGGCACTGTGACGCGAGGTCCAACGTCCCCGCCCATTGCATCAAGTGCAACGGTTAAATTTTGCAAAGGTAAACCTTACTTATTGATTACCTTTTTGCCACGATAGTAACCGTCAGCAGTTACATTGTGACGCAGGTGAGTTTCACCAGAAGTTGCATCAACAGACAAAGCTGCTGTTGTCAACGCATCGTGTGAACGACGCATACCACGCTTTGAACGTGTTTTACGGTTTTGTTGTACGGCCATTGACCCTACTCCTTTATTGAATGCTCAGCGATAAAAACTAGCGCTTCAAGCTCTTTAAAACGTCGAACGGATTCGGTTTATCTTCCTTTTCTTCAGGAATATCACCAAAAACCATATTATCTGAATTAACATGACAATCAGCTTCATCATGCATTGCTATCTGGGGTAAGTTTATAATGAACTCATCTTCGATCAACTGAATCAGGTCTACCTCACCATACTCGTTTCGATCTACCAAATCGTACGATTCCGGTGCGTTCTCACTCTTCTCTCCCAAATAAGGGGTGTAAAGAAACTCTACACGACAAGAATGCTCAAACTTTTCATTACAACGCTGACACTGCAAATCAACTGTGATGTTAGCTTTACCAGAGATAACAACCAGTTTTTGTTCATCAAACCCAAATGACAATGATACCTCAGCATCATGTTTAACGCCTTCGACTGACTCGGCCAAGCGTTTAAAAAGACTCACCTGGATAATACCATTGTAATCCAGTCTTTTTTGGGCAGCTTTTATCGGGTCAACCGTTCGCGGGATTTTTACCTTTTGCATAGGGCGCGAATATTATCTTCCAAAACAAATTTAGTCAAAGAAAAAGGGAAAAAATTGTCATTTTTTCTGATCTGATATGAGTATCGTGATATTCACATCAATCTTCGATATCCTTCTCACTCACATCTGAATGAGAATGATATAAGTAAAGAAAATGAACCAATATCAGCTGGTCCTGGCCTCAACGTCCATTTACAGACGTCAATTGTTAGAAAAATTAAAAATCCCGTTTATCACTGCGTCTCCATTTTTTGATGAAACCCCCAAAGCACATGAGTCTCCGGAAGATCTTGTCAAACGACTTGCAGAAGGAAAAGCCCGCTCTTGTCACATTGATACTCCCAGTCTGATTATCGGTTCAGATCAAGTGTGTGTCGTAAACAACAAAATCACAGGGAAACCGGGCACAAGAGAACATGCAATCACTCAACTCTCTGAACAAAGCGGTCAGCGCGTATCTTTCTACACAGGACTTACACTATTCAACAATGAATCACAAACCTTTCATACTCATGTTGATATTTTTCACGTTCATTTTCGAACACTGACAATACAACAAATTGAAAATTATGTTGACAGAGAGCAGCCTCTGGACTGCGCAGGAAGTTTTAAAAGTGAAGGACTGGGTATTGCATTATTCGAGCGTCTTGAAGGCGATGATCCTAATGCACTTATCGGCCTGCCTCTGATTAAATTAGTCCGTATGCTGGAACAGGCAGGCATTCCCGTACTTTAAAATTACAGTTTATCAGCACGCAGCCCGGACAAAACTCTCTCAAGCTCCGGGGACATCGGAGCCTGAATGCTCATAGTTTGCTCCTCCCGTGGGTGAACAAACCGGATATGCGCCGCATGCAAAAATAACCGGTTGAGACCAAATCGTCTTGTATAAGCGTCAAATCTGGGATCGCCATATCGGTCATCCCAGGCTATGGGGTGACCCATATATTGGGTATGCACCCTGATCTGATGTGTTCTTCCGGTAACCGGACTCGCCTGAATGAGTGTTGCCTGCTTAAAAGTCTCAATAATTTTAAAGCGGGTTTCCGAAGCTTTTCCCTGCGCATTCACTCTGACAATACTGTTTTGTTCATTCTTCAACAGAGGTGCAGTCACAGATTTACATCCAGGTTTCCAATTCCCCATGACCAGAGCATAGTAATACTTTTGAACTGTTTTATCTCTGAACTGAGCCTGCAAATAACGCAGTGCCGAACGTTTTTTGGCGACCAGCAAAATCCCGGAGGTATCCCGGTCAATCCGGTGAACCAGCTCAAGAAAACGCGCCTGTGGCCTGAGCACTCTTAATGCTTCAATGACACCAAACTTTAACCCGCTCCCACCATGTACGGCAGTACCTGAAGGCTTATTCAGAACCAGTAAATGATCGTCTTCATGTAAAATACAATGTTCCAGCTCCGCAACTTTATCAAGCTTTGCACTGACAGGCGCAACACCGGACTCCTGCTGTTCAACCGTCACAGGCGGAATACGGACTACATCACCAGCTGACAACTTATACTCAGGCTTAATTCGCTTTTTGTTGACCCGGACTTCACCCTTTCTGAGTATCCGGTATACGACGCTCTTAGGGACGCTTTTCAGCTGATTACGCAGGAAGTTATCGATACGCTGTCCAGACATATCGTCATCGATATCAACAAACCGGACTTGTGTTTTCATTTCACTCATTAAAATACTTTTTCTGCTAAAGTTCACCAGAAGTAATTATTATGGAATAAAAAATAGTCATTTCATCCGCATATACAGAATAAAAATGGTGAATTATATTTATTGACGAAGTCTTATTGTACCTGTAAATGCGAATGAATTCATTATGAAGAACATCGTACCAGCATCAATTCTGCTGAAAGCAACAAATTCTTAAGGAATCTCAGCTGATTCCTTCTGAGTTTCGCATTTATTTTTTATCAAGCAGATTGCTGAAATCTGTAGCCACTGCTATAGTTCATAGCTGCAATAGAAAAACTGGAGGCAGATCATTTTATGTCGCCGTTTTTCTGAGCAGTTTATGAGTAGATAACCAGAATTTCATGTATGCAGCAAATGGCGTAAGACATACAATACCGGTATTGCCTGTTGCCTGGCAATTCTGTCTTTCATGTTGAGTATTCACCGTTATTACGGTTCATGAATAATGATAATTGACGTTATTTGTGAAGACTGATGTGTCTTTTGGAGCATCCCTTCCAGCCGAGAGGCTGTATTTACAGTCATGGGATCAGACACCATGAAAGATATCCGGCAACAGAAAAGTGGTAAAACATTACAAAAAATACAACGAGATTTTTATAAATGAAAAGAATGTTAATTAACGCAACTCAGAAAGAAGAGTTGCGTGTTGCGCTGGTCGATGGCCAGCGACTTTTCGATTTGGACATCGAAAGCCCTGGATATGAGTCAAAAAAAGCAAACATCTATAAAGGCCGGATTACAAGAGTTGAACCGAGTCTTGAAGCTGCTTTTGTTGACTATGGTGCAGAAAGACACGGATTTCTTCCTCTTAAAGAAGTTTCAAAAGAATATTTCCCTGAAGGTTATACCTATCAGGGTCGTCCAAGTATTAAAGAAGTCCTGAGTGAAGGACAAGAAGTCATCATTCAGATAGAGAAAGAAGAACGGGGCAGCAAAGGAGCCGCTCTGACGACTTTTATTTCTCTTGCCGGTAGCTATCTTGTTTTGATGCCAAATAATCCACGGGCGGGAGGAATTTCACGCAGGATTGAAGGCGATGAACGCACGCAGCTAAAAGAAGCACTCAGCTCTCTCGATTTACCTCAGGGTATGGGATTAATTGTCAGGACAGCCGGTGTTGGAAAAAGTGCTGAAGAACTCGACTGGGACCTGAATGTCCTGCTCAATCACTGGAATGCAATTAAGCAGGCAGCAAATTCTAATCCTGCACCATTTCTTATCCATCAGGAAAGTAACGTCATTGTCAGAGCCATCCGCGACTACCTGCGGCGTGATATTGGTGAAATTCTGATTGATAGTAATACCATCTATGAGCGGGCTTTAAGCCATATACGTCTTGTCCGTCCTGATTTTATCAACAGAGTTAAGCGGTATGAAGGTGAAGTACCGCTGTTCAGTCATTATCAAATCGAAAGCCAGATTGAATCTGCTTTTCAGCGTGAAGTCCGGTTACCTTCCGGTGGTTCCATCGTGATTGATCCCACCGAAGCACTGACTTCAATCGATATCAACTCAGCCCGTTCAACCAAAGGCGGAGATATCGAAGAAACAGCACTCAATACAAACCTGGAAGCTGCGGATGAAATTGCAAGACAGCTCCGCCTGCGTGATTTAGGTGGATTAGTCGTTATCGATTTTATTGATATGACGCCTGTTCGCCATCAGCGAGAAGTAGAAAACAGATTACGCGATGCCGTCCGTATGGACAGAGCCAGAGTTCAGATTGGCCGGATTTCCAGGTTTGGGCTGCTGGAAATGTCACGTCAGCGTTTAAGTCCATCACTCGCTGAGGCCAGCCACCATATCTGTCCCCGCTGTTCAGGAACCGGAGTAGTCAGGGATAATGAGTCACTGGCTCTTTCTGTTTTGCGTCTCATTGAAGAGGAAGCGCTGAAAGATAACACATCACAGGTGCTGGCTGTTGTTCCTGTTTCTATCGCGTCTTATCTTCTGAACGAAAAACGACGCTCAGTCAATCATATTGAACGCATTCAGGATGTAAAAATCACTGTTGTACCAAACTCTGATATGGAAACGCCTCATTTTGAAGTGATTCGGATCAGAGAAGGCGAAGAGCAGGATATCTTGTCTTATCTTGTTCCCAAGCGACTGGATGACATCCGGGAAACCGAAAACAAAGAAATTACAGAAGTTGAAGTAAAACCTAAACGTATTGAAGAACCGGTATTGAAAGGTTTTGCAGCATCACCAGCGTCTGCCTCGAGCGCTACTCCTGTCGCACCACAGCCGTCTCAGCCAGAACAACAACCTGGATTTATCAGCCGGGCTCTGAAAGCAATTGGCCGCTTCTTCTCAGGCTCATCTGATGTTCCTGAAACAAAAGAAGAGAATGATAAAAAGCCAGAGCAAAAACGACAGACTGAACAACCAGAAGGTCATAATAAACCCCGGAGAAACCGGGACAGAAATAACCAGCGTAAAAAAACACGTCAACCTCAGACTAATGCCAATAATAAGTCTGAGACTGATGGCAAAAAACAGTCCCAGCCGCAACCTGTAACTGAGAAAAAGCAAAAACCTCGTCGCGCAAAAGATGATAAGCAGAACAAACGTAATGCTTCTCCTCAGCTTGCCGAAGAAGGCCAAAAGATTGCACAGGAAGCCCAGGCAGAAAAGCCCGAACAGAAGAACAAATCTTCTGTTGCGAAAGAACGAAGAAAGCAAAGAAAGCTGACGAAGAAAGTTCGTCTTCAAACTCAGGAAGACTTGCCATCTGAAACAAATGAAGTGCAATCATTACCTGAACAAGCTGTCCCTGCAGTAAATCAGGCGGAGGCTGATGTTACACCAGCCGTTGAGACGCCAGCGACTCCGGTGAAGCCTGAAGCAGATAAAGATAAAGAAGAGGGTGTAAAACAGCGCCGGAATCGCCGGTCTCCACGACACTTACGTGCAAATGGACAAAGACGTCGACGAGGTCGTGAACGCAGACCAAATCCATTCCGGTTAAGAAAAGGTGGGGTTGCATCCCCGGAAATGGCAATGGGTAAAGTGATGCCAAGATATGGTTTGCAAACCAATTCCCGGCCTTCCGCTGTAGAGGAGCATTCATCCGAAAAAGCTAAAGCATATTCTGCAGTCAGGAGTGGTGTTGCCTTCCCTGAAATGGCAATGGGTAAAATTGTTATCCGAAACAGCTATGCTGAAACAGAACAACCTGCTGCTGAAAAACCTGTCTTGCAGGCCACAGCACTTTCACCAGCTTCTGTCACCGAATCAGAGAGTTTAGTGAAGGAAGTGCCGCTTGAGACTGTTGCCGATGTGACATTGCCTGAAAAAACAGTCAGTTCAACATCATCTGCTCAGGTGAAAGCAGAGGAAAAACTTTCTGAAGAAGTGACCAAACCGGTTGAACAGGAAAAGCTTTTAGTCAAAGCAGTCAAAGGCCATGCCTATTCACCAATGACGAAAGCCCCGGGTAATGGTGAGATGAGCCCAATATCGCTAGAAGCAGCACCGTTCAGGCAGTCTCGCTATCAGCCAAAAGGTGGGGGCAGCCATGCTGCAACAAACCAGGCAGGCTCAGATATGACGAAACCTTTTCTGAGTGATGCATCTTTGTCATAGACAAATGATTGTTATCCCTAAAAAGGAGCTGTCACAATGGCAGCTCCTTTTTTTATGGCTTACAGACAGAATTTCACTGCAATAAAAATGTTACTGTTTCATTCTTGAACTTAATCACACTTTTCTGTAGCATTCGCCAACTTATGCCGATCTCTGACTATCGTTAATACTGTTATTCATTAGTCATACAGTGGTTTAACCCGAAAGTGTCGGTCTTTAGCCTAGTTATCATCAAAAGTAATTATCATGCTTGAATTCCCGAATTCTTCAAAATTTTCAGTAAAAAATGACGTATTGTCCGGCCTGACAGTTGCCCTGGCACTGGTCCCAGAAGCTGTCGCTTTTGCATTTGTTGCCGGGGTTGATCCCATGGTTGGGCTGTATGCCGCGTTTATCGTCGGATTAATCACTTCTGTTTTTGGTGGCCGGCCAGGCATGATTTCTGGTGCAACTGGCGCTATGGCTGTGGTTATGGTCAGCCTTGTCTCTGCTCATGGCGTAGAATATCTGTTTGCCACCATATTCTTTGCAGGCATCCTGCAAATCACTGCGGGATTGCTCCGTTTGGGGAAATTTATCCGGATGGTCCCCTCCCCGGTTATGATTGGTTTTGTTAATGGGTTGGCAATTGTCATTTTTCTTGCTCAGTTAGGTCAGTTTAAAATGCCTCAGATCGATGGCACCCTGAACTGGCTTCCGGGTGATCAAATGCTGCTCATGCTGGGTTTAGTTGCCTTGACAATGGCTATCATTTTCTTTCTCCCTAAACTAACAACAGCGGTGCCTTCATCGTTAGCTGCCATTGTTATCGTTACTTTGCTGGTGCAGGGGCTGGATTTAGAAACAAGAACTGTGGTCGATTTTCTGCACACAATGTCAAATGATGCTTCAGCAACCTTAGCTGGCACATTACCTACATTTTCGATTCCTCAGGTCCCTGTCAATCTGGAAACACTCAAGATTATCCTGCCATACGCTGCAATTCTGGCCGCAATCGGACTGATTGAATCGCTGTTGACCCTGACGGTTTTGGATGAAATGACCAATACCCGTGGACAATCAAATCGTGAATGTGTCGGACAGGGACTAGCTAATATTACCTGTTCCGTATTTGGTGCAATGGGTGGCTGTGCCATGATTGGACAATCAATGATTAACATTAATTCGGGTGGCCGGGGCCGCTTGTCCGGTATTACCGCAGCCACTATGTTACTTGTATTTATCCTTTTTGCTTCTTCCCTGATTGAAATGATCCCATTAGCAGCTCTGGTTGGTGTGATGTTTATGGTCGTTATCGGAACATTCGAATGGGCAACCTTTAAACTTGCCCGCAGAGTGCCAAAGAAAGACTTCTTTGTGATTATTCTCGTCACTGTAGTCACTGTCTTCACAGATCTCGCTATTGCAGTCGCCATCGGTGTCATCGCATCCGCACTTATGTTTGCATGGGACCATGCCAAACATATTTACGCAACGAGCAAGACAAACGAGGATGGCTCTAAAGAGTATATGGTACACGGCCCAATATTCTTTGGTTCTGCTGCAAATTTCCTTGAGTTGTTTGACGCTTATAACGATCCTGAACATGTCATCGTCGATTTTGCTCAATCAAGGGTCACGGATCATTCTGCGATTGAAGCAATTGAAACTCTGGCAGACAGATACAACAATGTTGGTAAAACTCTACACCTCAAACACCTGAGTCAGGATTGCCGGAAATTGCTCCATAAAGCAGGCAGCCTGGTAGAAATTAACGTCAAAGAAGATCCAACATATAAAGTTGCAACTGATGTCCTTGCCGGATAATAAATTGAGTTGTTTATTTTAGAGAAATGTATAATCGAATCCCGGTGATAAAAAAAACCTCCAACATACGGTTGGAGGTTTTTTTATATTCAACTAAAAACTTAGCTTACAGCTTTTTGTTTTTTAGATGGAGCCTTTTTATCCGCTGACTTCATCTGATCAGATTTCTTCTTTATAACAGTTGTCCCCTCAAATGTTTCACCTTCAACAAAGGCATCACCGTAATAAGAAGTTCTCAGCACCTCTTTCAGTTCACTGATTAAAGGATAACGTGGGTTTGCACCAGTACACTGATCATCAAACGCATCGACAGAAAGTTGATCCAGCTGGGCTTCAAAATCAGCTTCAGATACACCAGCTTCTTTAATTGATTTTGGAATATCTAAATCAGTTTTCAGCTCATCCAACCATGTCAGTAAACGCTCAATTTTCTGTGCTGTATGATCGCCTGGTTGCGTCAGTTCAAGATGGTCAGCAACTTCAGCATAACGGCGACGCGCCTGAGGACGGTCATACTGAGAGAATGCAGTTTGCTTCGTTGGGTTATCATTTGCATTGTAACGAACAACGTTTGAGATAAGCAGAGCATTTGCCAAACCATGCGGCAGATGGAACGCATTACCAATTTTGTGAGCCATTGAGTGACATACACCCAGGAATGCATTCGCAAATGCAATACCAGCAATTGTCGCTGCATTGTGAACTTTTTCACGGGCAATCGGATCATTCGCACCATTGGCGTAACTTGATGGCAGGTACTCTTTCAGTAATTTCAAAGCCTGAAGTGCCTGACCATCAGAATACTCGTTCGCAAGCACCGAAACATAAGCTTCAAGTGCGTGTGTCACCGCGTCATATCCACCAAATGCAGTCAGAGACTTCGGCATATTCATGACAAGGTTTGCATCAACAATGGCCATTTGAGGTGTTAACTCATAATCAGCTAGTGGGTACTTGGCACCGGTATTATCATCAGTCACAACGGCAAATGGCGTGACTTCAGAGCCTGTACCTGAAGTTGTTGTAATACATACCAACTCAGCTTTTTGACCCATTTTAGGGAACTTATAGATACGCTTACGAATATCCATAAAGCGCATTGCCAGCTCTTCAAAGTGAGTTTCAGGATGCTCATACATCACCCACATGATTTTTGCAGCATCCATTGGTGAACCACCACCAAGCGCGAGAATCACATCTGGCTGGTAACTGCGCATGATCTCAGCACCTTTTTGCACAATAGACAGCGTTGGGTCAGCTTCCACATCGAAGAAAGTCTGAACTTCCATTCCCAGAGATTTCAGTAAATCAACGATTTCATCAGCATAGCCGTTGTTGAACAGGAAGCGGTCAGTCACAAGGAATGCACGTTTTTTACCTTCTAAATCACCCAAAGCAACAGGGAGACTACCACGACGGAAGTAAATTGATTTAGGTAATTTATGCCATAACATATTTTCAGCTCGCTTAGCTACAATCTTTTTATTGATAAGATGTTTAGGACCAACGTTCTCAGAGATAGAGTTACCACCCCATGAACCACAACCCAGAGTCAAAGACGGCGCAACGTTAAAGTTGTACAGGTCTCCGATACCACCATGTGTTGTTGGAATATTGATCAGGATACGAGCTGTTTTCAGTTTATCGCCAAAATAGCGGATACGATCTTTGTTTTTGTCCTGGTCAGTATAAAGACCTGAAGTATGGCCGATACCACCAATTTCAACCATTGTCACAGCCTGTGCGACTGCATCTTCGAAATCATCAGCACAGAACATGCCTAATGTAGGAGAAAGTTTTTCATGAGCAAATGCATCATCGTAAGCAACTTTGCCAAGACCTTCACCAATTAATACTTTTGTGTCTGCCGGCACATTCACACCTGCCATTTCAGCAATCGCAGTTGCTGGCTGGCCAACAATTTTAGCATTCAGTGCGCCATCAATTAACAGCACATTACGAACTTTATTGGCTTCTGCTTTTGAAAGTACATAGCCTTTGTGAGACGCGAAGCGTTTTTTCACTTCTTCATACACATCTTTTACAACAATAACTGCCTGTTCAGAGGCACAAACAACACCATTATCGAATGTTTTAGACATCAACACAGATGCAACTGCACGCTTAATATCTGCGGTTTCATCAATCACAACAGGAACGTTACCTGCACCGACCCCAATGGCTGGCTTACCTGATGAATAAGCGGCTTTCACCATACCAGGCCCGCCCGTTGCCAGAATCAAAGCAATGTCGTCATGTCTCATCAAAGCGTTAGAAAGCTCAACTGACGGTTGGTCAATCCAGCCGATAATGTCTTTTGGTGCACCTGCAGCGATTGCCGCTTCAAGAACCAGTTTTGCAGCATCATTCGTTGAGTTTTTTGCACGTGGGTGTGGAGAGAAAATAATACCGTTGCGTGTTTTCAAAGAAATAAGAGACTTAAAGATCGCAGTTGACGTTGGATTCGTTGTTGGCACGATACCACAGATAATACCGACAGGTTCTGCAATCGTCATCGTACCCATGTTTTCATCTTCATCCAGTACACCGCAAGTCTGTTCATCTTTATACTTGTTGTAGATATACTCTGAAGCAAAATGGTTTTTGATTACTTTATCCTCAACAATCCCCATTCCAGACTCCTCAACCGCTTGCTGGGCAAGAGGAATACGGGCCTGGTTCGCTGCCAAAGATGCTGCACGGAAGATTTTGTCAACTTTCTCCTGAGAGAAGGTTGCAAACTCAGCCTGAGCAGCCTTTACACGAAGGATGAGGGCATCAAGTTCAGCCAGATTAGTTACAGGCATAATGAATCTCCTAAATTAATAAAATGTTAAAAACTCTTTATTAAGGTTGTATCTCATGCCAAGTTGTAAAAAAAAACAAGTTAGCTAGTAACAAGCTTAGTAAACAGCTTTCATCGATGAGTATAATCTTTCAAGTTTTGAAAACATTGACTCAGATCAGTTATAAAAAATTAATTCACCCCTCTAAAAAATTAATCATTTAGCAGTAACAAAAACTAACACATTGATATATTTAATAAAAATATTCTTACTGTCTATTTTGTAACAATAATAAGAAAACTAAGCAGCAGAAGTTATTCTTACAGATAACAAAAACATACCCGATACAAATATTCAATAGTGAGACATAAATCACGTGCCACTCAAATTGCATCCATATTCAAATATAATCCCACAAACATCCATGTTTTTTACAGGCGTAATTTTCATTTTTTTGATATGAATTCATGACATTTAACACAGCTCTGACCTGATTCAGGAGTCTCTCCTGTGTAACGCTCTGACAATAAAAACTGAATCAGATATGTTGACTCAATTCGTCTGATACATGAAGCTATTGAAAAACTGATCGCAAACTGTAATAACGACAAAACATGGGTACTTCATCAATTAAGACACACCTGTACGTAATTATTTTCGGAACACATACGAAAGGTGGTAAGCTGTTTGATCTTTGTCTGATCATCACCATATTGAGTTCCTTGCTCGTTCTGATACTGGAATCTATTCCGGATATGGATGTAAGCTGGCACAGAGAGCTTCGTTATCTGGAATATATTTTCACCGCATTATTTACAGCGGAATACCTGCTAAGGTTATATTGCTCTCCCCGCCCCATGGCTTACGCAAAAAGCTTTTATGGTGTTATCGATTTGCTTGCTATTTTGCCAACTTATCTGTCTTTTCTGTTTCCGGGCATTTCTTTCATGGGCGTCATTCGTCTGCTGAGGGTGATGAGAATATTCCGGATCCTGAAACTGGTCCGCTACCTGCAGGATTCAAATATATTATTAAAGTCATTATTAATGGCGAGACGAAAAATCTTAATATTTTTCAGTACGGTCAGTATTCTGGTCACAATATTTGGGGCAATGATCTACGTTATTGAAGGGCCTGAGCATGGCTTTACCAGCATTCCGACCAGTATCTACTGGGCAATCGTGACGATCACAACCGTTGGTTATGGTGATGTTGTACCACAAACACCATTAGGTCAGGCTGTTGCTTCACTTACCATGCTGTTGGGATATTCAATCATTGCAGTTCCGACCGGAATCATTACAGCTGAATTGAACAGAGAAATGAATACCCATCGACAGTTAGTCAAATGTCCCAACTGCTCTCTCGCAGGTCATGAGTCTGACGCACTCTATTGTAAACATTGTGGGAGTCAGTTAGCAGATCCGGACAAGCGGATTGTACCAGCGGCTTCTCAACATCAGATATAACAGATATATCCAGTGGTGATATCAAGTTCAGGTAAAACAAAAAAGGTATCTTTAACAAGATACCTTTCTCTTCTTAATTGATATACTGAAAACAGCTTCTCATTACTTATCTAAAATAATCCGGAGTGTCCGGCGCAATGGTTCTGCCGCTCCCCATAACAGCTGATCACCAACCGTAAACGCATTCAGGAAATCATTCCCCATCGCCATTTTCCGCAAACGGCCGACCGGTACAGAAAGTGTTCCGGTAATTTTAGTTGGCGTCAGTTCCTGCGCAGTAATCTCTCTTTCATTCGGAATGACTTTTACCCAGTCATTATGAGAAGCGATAATATCTTCGATTTCATCAAGAGGCACATCCTGTTTCAGCTTGATGGTTAGCGCCTGAGAGTGGCAGCGCATAGAACCAATCCGGACACACGTTCCGTCAACAGGAACCGGTGAATCCTGGGTTCCCAGAATCTTATTGGCTTCAACGCCAGCCTTCCATTCTTCTTTACTTTGTCCATTATCCCGTTTTACATCAATCCATGGAATTAATGAACCTGCCAGCGGTACACCAAACTGATCAACAGGGAATGAAGGTGACCGGATTGTCTCTGCGACCTTACGATCGATATCCAGAATTGAGCTGGCCGGATTTGCCAGCTCAGAACTGACACTATCGTTAATGACTCCCATCTGGGAAATCAGCTCACGCATGTTTTTAGCACCGGCACCCGATGCCGCCTGATAAGTCATGGCGCTCATCCACTCAACCAGACCTTTTTCAAACAGACCCCCCAAAGCCATTAACATTAAGCTTACAGTACAGTTTCCACCAACAAATGTTTTCGTTCCGGAATGTATATTTTGCTGAATCTGTTTTAAATTGACCGGATCGAGAGTGATAATAGAATCTGAAGCCATGCGAAGTGTGGATGCCGCATCAATCCAGTATCCTTTCCACCCGGCTTCCCGAAGCGCCGGATAAACTTTTTCCGTATAACTACCGCCCTGACATGTCACGATTGCATCTAATTGTTTTAAGCTATCAATGTCGAAAGCATCCTGAAGTAATCCGGCATCTTTACCAAAATCAGGGGCAGAAATACCTACCTGAGAGGTACTGTAAAACACAGGCTCAAGATAATTAAAATCTCCTTCTTCAACCATTCGTTGCATGAGCACAGATCCAACCATGCCACGCCATCCAACAAAACCTACTCTCATCTTGTTAAGTCTCCCTCTTGTTCCTGTATAAAAAATGTAAGCCATCCCATCTATAAGCGGTTCAGCTCAAAATCTCAAGCTAAAATTTATATTTCCGGTCTTTTTTTGTCATCATCCCGGTTCAGTATGAAACCGGGCAGGAACGTGGGGAATAAAAACACCAAAAGTGGCTGATAAATGCCACTTTTGTCTGAATGAAAATGAAAAGATTATCGTTGACGGGTTAGCTGATCTTTCAGGTTTGGCGGTGTTCCTTTAATAGTTAAAGTATCTGTTTCCGGGTCATAAAAAATCCGCTCTCCGAGTAATAAACTATCAAAGCTAACGCTCAACCCACCACCAGAGCCAACATACTTTGTCAGCTTTCTCACTGTTGAGCGGTCTGCCGGAAAACTATCTTCAAGCTCATAACCATGGCTTTGTGTATAATCCCATAAACTGGCACCATCTTCATTATCCGGTAACTCCCCGGATAACTCTTTAACATACACTTCATCGCCTGATTTTATCTGCCCGTTGCAATAGTCAGAAACCTGCTTTTTGTACTGGATCGCTTCATCTTTTTCAAACTTAGCATCCGTACAAAAATCTTCGACGGCTTGCATAAAGACTAAATTCTGCTGCTTGGTATCTAAACCAACATCAGCCTGAAGAAAATCGAGGAAAAAATCCGCAATTTTCCGGCCAACCCGGCCTTTAATGTAAGATAAATAACGATTTGAATCTGGATCGGTCCTGTAAGCAGACAAATCCAGCCGGGCAGCTATATCCATCTGACGAATATCCAGATAATCGGTCGCGCTGATATCCAGACCTTCCGTCACTTTCAGGCTTTGGTTCGATGATAAAATACCGATGAACAGATATTCAGTGGCCAGAGACTGATATTCCGCCATCACCAAAATACCTTCTTCAGCGAACGGATATTTAATCAGCTCCTCTTTTAACTTTTCCGCACTCTTTTGGGAAAAATCATAAAAATTCAGCTTTCCATCACTCAAATCACGTAACCAGTGACTAAATTCACTCTCTGGTTTAAAAATGCCAAATCCTTTTGAAGGTTTTGAATTGAACACCCGGTGCAGCTCTCCAACCAAACTGGCTGTCGAAGAATTATTCTCTAAAGATTGACTCCGGTAATTCACTACCAACTCATCTGCATCATTTTTATGCAGTTGGTGCAAAATAACGTTAAAAAGATCAAGACTCATGATGAATTTATTATCGCTCTGGTTTCAGTTGACAGGTATAGTAGGGTATCATAAGCCGTTTTTCTATCATTGTCAGAGTCCTTATGCCTATTACATCCAAATATAGTGATCAAAAAATTGAAACTATTCTGGCAGAAATTGCCGCTGTTTTTGATAAACATGACGCCTCACCAGAGCTGGTATTAATGATCGCAGGAAATATTGTTACGAATGTGCTAAACCAAAATATTGCAGAGAATCAAAGAAAAGCAATTGCTGAAAAATTTGCGCAGGCACTGATGTCATCGATCGAAAGTACAATCCACTAATTCATCATATGGATCATATACAGAAACAATGGTAGATAACGATAACACTTATGGAGAGCGCGTCTCCCGTCTGGTTGGCTGGGGGCATTGGTTTGCTTTCTTCAACATTGTTGCCGCCATGTTAATCGGGACGCGATATATTTCTCAGTCTCCCTGGCCGGAAACATTACTTGGACAATTCTATCTCGCTGTTTCGTGGGTTGGACATTTTGGTTTTTTAGTTTTTTCCCTGTATTTACTGGTTCTGTTTCCCCTGACTTTTTTAATGCCGGTCAGGAAGCTGTTTCGGTTCTTTGCTGTGTGCTTTGCCACCATCGGTTTAACCGTTCTGCTTATCGATACCCAAACCTATCACAAGCTCAATCTTCACCTGACCCCGGTTGTCTGGGAAGTGTTATTTAGTGATGATTCAAAAGCAATTACCAAAGACTTACAACATCTGTTCGTTTTGCTGCCTCTGATATTTGCACTGGAAATCGGCTTGTCGGAATGGGTTTGGCGCAAACAAAGACGTTTATCTCATAAGCATGTCGGCCGTCCGCTCAGTACCGTATTTTTTATCTGTTTCATCAGTAGTCATCTGATTTATGTCTGGTCTGATGCCTCACTGTATACTCCCGTTACCAGTCAGAAATCCAACTTCCCCCTTTCTTATCCAATGACAGCAAAGTCATTTATGGAAAGACATGGATTATTTAACCGGGAAGAATACCGGAAACGCCTTCAGGAAAAACAATCCCATGATACGATCCTGGTTAACTACCCCCTTGAGCCCATCCGGTTTGATCGTCGGCCTAACCCTTTAAATATATTGATCGTCAGCGTTAATAATTTAAGAGCAGATATGTTAGATAGTGAACATATGCCCCGGACAACCCTGTTTGCGCAAAATAACCTTAACTTTGTCAACCATTACAGTTCCAGTAACGATATGCTGGGAACATTTGGTCTGCTTTATGGTTTACCAAGCAGCTATGAACAAAGCATCAAAGTGCAGGGAACGCCACCACTACTGATCGATGTATTAAAAGACAATCAGTACCGGTTTGGATTATTTAGTGGCAGTAACTTCCATGATCCCATTTATGAAGAAACAGTATTTCGCGGGCTGGACCTCAATACCATCAAATTCACTGACAGCACCAGTCATGACGAACAGACTGTCGATGCCTGGTCCCGCTGGGTCTCAGAAAAGACAGACTCCCGCTGGTTCAGTTATCTGGAGTTTGTGACTGTCCAAAGTTATGACGCACCTCAAAACACCGGAAATAACCCACCAGGAGAGTGGCTCAAGAAAAATTATGAGCAGTCTGTCCTGACAGCCGACAGAGAACTTGGCTATCTGTTTGATAAACTGAAAAAAATGGATCTGCTTCAATCAACAATTGTTGTTGTCACATCAAATCACGGGACTGAGTTTAATGAAACAAAATCGAATAGCTGGGGAGCGAATTCGAATTACAGCCAGTATCAGTTAAAGGTTCCTTTGATCATGCACTGGCCGGGGAAAATTGCAGCAGAATATACACAACGTTCAAGCCATTTAGACTTCTCAGTCACACTGTTACAAGATTTACTGGGCGTTTCATCAAACCCTGGAGATTACAGCAGTGGTAAGAATTTGTTTGATGAACGGAAGAGACGCTGGATTCTCGCTGGGGATGCCAGAGAGTTAGCGCTTATTACAGATAAACAAACAACGGTCATCGACAAATTTGGTAATTTTAAGGTGTACGATAAAGATTATCACCGACTGCCGGATGTGAATCCAACATTGCCGATTTTGATGCAAGGGCTGACAGAGTTAAAACGTTTTTACAGCAAAGAAAATTGAGCCAGTGAAGTCTTGACTCAATCGCCTGAAAGGGTTAGAGTACGGCCCATCGGACTGTAGCGCAGCTTGGTAGCGCACCGTCATGGGGTGTCGGGGGTCGGAGGTTCAAATCCTCTCAGTCCGACCATACAGAAAAGGAAGTTTTCAGCAATGAAAACTTCCTTTTTTACGTAATAAGATGTACATAAATATAAGCTTCACGGCATACACTGCCTTTATTGCTCAAAAATCACCCAAACTCACTTTTTTATCTTTACAAACAGAAATTAAGTAATTATTATCGAAAAAATTCGGAGAGATGGCTGAGTGGTTGAAAGCACCGGTCTTGAAAACCGGCATACGTTAATAGCGTATCTAGGGTTCAAATCCCTATCTCTCCGCCACACATATGAAAAAAGCTGTTGAGATTCAACAGCTTTTTTTGTCTTTATCAAATGGTAAATCATTCAATTATACCATTCTAAGTAGCTTTCTGATCTGGATATATCTGGTTCCGCAAACCGCTCAAACCATCCATGCCCTTGTATGTTTGCTCCACCAGACACATCCAGATGATCAGTTTATTTTCCAGATTGGTATTATCCCTGAGCAATAAAAGTTGATATGTGTACTCAAGGTCACACATCCTTCTGATATCAGCTGTATTCATACTGAAATATCTTAATCTTTCGGACATACATAAAAATACTTCATGCGAAAGTCAGTGTTCACTTAACGACATAGAATGAACCATCAGGATAAATATGATATCAGGCTCATTTTCATTGTATTCTGTTTACTGCCTGTCTCACCCATAAACTGGCCCCAAACGCCTTTAATCAAGTATCTGGATGCTCCGTTTTTATTATTTTCTGTTTTAACTTTTAAGGGATCAATATGAATCAAAAACCTCAATATAAAGGAGAAATACAACAGGTTTCACCAAAAACTGAAAGGGATTTTCTGAAATGTAAGCCCCGCTGTTTTGTTGGGGTAAGCCTTGGTAACCCAAGTTTTACCGGTGCTAAACTCGAAGGTTTAATCCGGTTTATTTCAAAACGGTTTGGTGCATGTACTTTTTTATTAGGCGATCATATCCATCGGTTAACATTACAAATCAGGCTTGGGGTTGACGAGGCGCAAGCCACAAAGATCGCATTAAATATGGGGCGGGAATATACACAGCTCTACCATCCTTTATGGGAAAAAGTTTTCAAAGAGTCATCCTTCAATTTCATCAAAGGTTCAGATATTTATAATGATGAAAGAGTTTCTTGCTATTTGATGAATATACAGACCCTCTATCAGGATAATCCGGAGTTTATGGCGGCAGTTGATAGGTTTGCACGAACGTTTATTTCCAGAGCTTTGAATCACAATGAATTCACGGAAAATGCGATCGCACTGTCTTCGCAATATGTACTTGAAGAACTGGCTGAGACATGTCTGATGATTGATGAAGGCCATCAGGTACTGGTATATCCGGGATCACTTGCTATTTTTGAACAAATAGCCGAAGGAAATTTTCCTGCGCTGCCGAAGGAACTGAAATCTCTTGTGAATGTGAGCGTACGGCTGAAGAAACGTAAGTTAGCAAATTTATCACTCGTTTAAATGCACATGAAATATTTGTCCGGGAAAATGCGTGAATCACGAATCGTTTCCCCATAAACGGCCGCTTTCAGTCTTATTCAGAGAAGTGGCTCCCCCGGAAAAGGAATCAATTGAAAAGGATCAATAAGAAACCTGTTGTTTACACATGTCAGATTTTAGGCGATGATTAATTTTTCCGAACTATTTGGAAATATGCATTTCTAAATATCCACATCCTTTCGAATCATAGTCAGGAGAACCAATATAGCCTGAATGACTCAGGTTCAGGAACAGGGACCGTCATTCAATCAGGCCAAATCATTTATAAAAACGAGACTGTATCAAAACACAACTCTAAGGAGAGAGTATGCATTTACTTTTTTTAGCAGGAATCGGCAACTCAGGTCCGGGGCACTGGCAATATCAATGGTATATGGCATCTGAGAATGTTTCATGGCTGGAACATTCTGACTGGGATAATCCGGTGATGGAAGCGTGGCTCAGTGATTTAGAAAGCTTTCTGGAAAAAAGAGATGAGCCTGTCGTCGTTGTGGCCCATAGTTTAGGCTGCGTCCTGTTTACAGAGTGGTTACAACGCACCCAAAACAAAGAAAAAATTGCGGGTGCATTCCTGGTGGCTATGCCGGACGTCCTTGACCCGAAATTTCCCGCTCAGGTGCATAACTTCAGAAACCTGAGTGAAACTCAGCAATGCTGTCCGGCAGTCGTGATTACCAGCGACAATGATCCTTTTGGCACCGCAGAACATGCACAGCATCAGGCAAAAAAACTCAATGTACCACTGCTCAACATCGGTCCGGTGGGTCATATTAATGCGCAGTCCGGATTAAATGGCTGGGCTGAAGGAAAAGCGCTCCTCGCTGATTTAATTGCACGCATCGAATGCATCACATCATCACCGGAAAATCAAACGGTGTCGTAATCACACAGCTTTGTTGATCAAACTTTCTCTGCTCAAACAACGGGGCTATCCGTAGCGGATGCCCCGTTTTAAAAATATATTGAATCAGCTCTGATTATCCCATTGCCTGACTCACCAGACAAAACTGGATCAAATCCCCTTCAGCCCGGGGGACCTCACCTTTGACCATCTGGCTGACGGTATCCACTTTGTTGAGCCCCCAAGCTGAGAGTTGTGTACCGATTTCACGATATTGATTGACGATATCCAGCCGGACAAACTGTTGATCACACGCCAGCAACTGATGAGAAATCAATGCTAATGCATGCTGCGGATTTTCTGCAATGACAGGCCCAATACAGCATCCCCGGCCAAAGTCACGACAAACGGCAAAGCCGGTAATTTTCCCTTCGTCCTCAATCACCAGCGTCTGGTTCGAAGTATTCAGAACCAGATCACCGATCGCACCACGGTCCATACCACATGACGCATTCATCATCTGCTTCAGTGTTTGCTCCTCACCAACATCCATCTTACGAATCCCTGCATCAGCCTTTGGATGAACCAAAGTCACTTTTTCAGTTTCAACCACATTCTGATATTGCTCAATCACCGCATATTCTTCAAAACCAATTTTTTGATACAGCGGTTTCCCCATCTCTGTCGCAGTCAGATACAGATAACTACCCGGCTCAGCACACGACATAATGTCATTCATGATCTGCCGGCCGAGTCCCCGCCCCTGAAAATCATCTGAAATGACAATTAAACCGACACTGGCATATTTTCCCTGTGGTACCAGGCACGCCGTACCGATGAGCCGCCCTTCAGCTTCCATCACCAGAGCGTGGCCAACCGATACGATCTGTTGCCAGTCCTGAAGTGTATGCGGCCAGTGTAACGCTTGTGTCATCACATGAGCGTCAGCCATATCTTTTTCATCCATCGGTCTGATGATGACATCTTCCTGAGCCGTTTTTGTATTCATATTCATTCCTTAAATGATAAAGATACATCAGCGTTGTATCGGGGTTATGTTGAGTCTGTTGTTATTCCATTAGTTATTCAAAAAGACAATAGTTATCATTTAAAACGGCAGATCACGCTGTTTTATCCGCACTAAAATGATACGAATGCTGAATCATCAGCAGATGTCGGCAGCACATACCGCCCGAGTTTATTTAATATAATCATTCGGAAAACATCATTCAGGATGAAACGCTATGGACTGGTATAACCCATCTGACACAGATATTCCCAAAGGTCACTTTATTGATGGTCGCTTTATGTCATTCAATGATGATACTTCTGTGGATGTCATTTGTCCGTCAACCGGACAGGCATATGCCGCTTTAAATTACGCTTCACCCGACACTGTCGAATTCGCCGTCTCTCAGGCTTATCAGGCATACCGGACTAACTCATGGGCCTCAATGGCACCGCGGGAACGGGCAAAATATTTATTTCAATGGGCAGAACTGATAGAAAAACATCAGGCCAGTCTGGCACAGCTGGAATCTTTAGGCTCCAGTCGTCCGTATCATGAAGTATTGCAATGGGATATTCCATATGTGGTCGATTGTCTGAGGTTTTTCGCCGAGCTGGCCGATAAACATGGTGGCTATGTGGGCGCCACTCAGCAAGATCGGCTGGGTATGGTGATCAGCCAGCCTTATGGTGTTATCGGCGCAATTACGCCATGGAACTTTCCGATGAGCATGTTGATGTGGAAAGTTGGTCCGGCACTGGCAGCAGGCAATGCTGTCGTTCTGAAACCTTCAGAAATGACGCCATTTACCAGTGTTTATCTGGCAAAACTGGCCGTCGATGCCGGTATTCCGGCGAACCAGTTTAATGTGGTTCAGGGCGATGGAAAAACTGTAGGACAGGCGATTTGTGAGCATTCACTGATTGGTAAAGTGACATTCACCGGCTCAACGGCAACCGGAGCCGCGATTATGTCAACCTGTGCGCTGAAAGGGCCGAAGCCATCCACGCTTGAGTTAGGTGGTAAAAGCCCTCAGGTGGTGTTTGCGGATGCTGATATTGACAAAACAGCGCTGACGGTTGCGAAGGCGATTACCGGCAATGCCGGACAGGTCTGTGTTTCCGGTTCAAGACTGATTATTCATCAGGATATTGCTGAAACATTTTCTCAAAAAGTCCTCTCACACTTCAGTCAGCTCCGGATGGGCCCGACATGGAATAAGAGTACCACCCTGCCCCCCATTATCTCAGCAGGACAGGCACAAAGAATCAATTCCATCGTCAATCAGAGTATTGCGCAAGGCGCAGAGCGGCTTTGTGGCGGAGAGTTAATCAACGACGGTGGTTCCTTCTTTACCCCAACATTACTGGCTATCACTGACAACAATAACTGCGCAGTTCAGCAGGAAATCTTCGGACCGGTTCTGACCATGCAAACTTTTGACTCAGATGAGCAAGCCTGGGCGCTGGCAAGTCATGAAACATACGGTTTAGCTGCCGGGATTCATACACAAAATTTACAGCGTGCGTTGACCGGTATGAGACAAATAGAAGCCGGTTCTGTCTGGATTAACCGGTACGGCCGTTCTTTTGATCATATTATGCCAACCGGAGGATTTAAACAGTCCGGTATTGGAAAAGATATCGGAGTTGAGGCTTTTCAGGCAAACCTGAAAACCAAAAGTGTGCTGATTGATTTTTAAACATTCGTCCTGAATGACCCTGAGATGCAGAGCTTGGTAAGATTTGAAAATATTTCTCCGTAAAATGCTTATTTACAAAAAAATTACCCGCAACAATAGAATTACAAATAATTAACAAATGAGTTCATAATACAAGCACTTCAGGCAGATTCATGATACATCGTGAATCTGCTCTTTCATCAGCAAATAATTTCGTCACTGACAGAAAATGTATGCGATGTACACAGCCACACGATCGCCAACAACAACCAGAAGAAAACACACTGGAACAAATAAAAAATTAACTTACTGTTATTTAATAACTATTTTAATTCATTCATGTATCACCTCTCTCTGATAACCCATCCCTGCCCAGCAAAATCAGCACCGTATTAACTGCTGTATGCTTGTTGAAAAAAGTTTATTTCTGCTTCTGAACCCCTGAATTAAATGTTATCTGCTGTGTCATTGTGATGTAATAATTTATAGAAACAAATGATAAATAAATGTTTTTAAATTGTTACCTCTAGTTTTAAGGATGAATTCGATGAGTACACTTCGCCCCAAATACATCACCTTTGACTGCTATGGCACACTGACTAATTTTCAGATGGCAACCATGACACGGGAAATCTTTAAAAACCGTATTTCTCCAGAAAGAATGGATGCTTTCGTCAAAGACTTTGCGAGTTATCGTCTTGATGAAGTTATGGGGGCATGGCAACCCTACGATCAGGTTGTGAAAAGTTCACTGGAAAGAACCTGTAAAAAATGGGGCATCGCATATATCGATGCGGAAGGTCAGCAATATTATGATGCAGTGCCAACCTGGGGGCCACACGCTGATGTACCGTCAGGCCTTTCCCGGCTGGCGAAAGAATTCCCGCTGGTCATTTATTCCAATGCCAGTGACAGCCAGATCATGAGTAACGTCGAAAAACTGGGCGCACCGTTTCACCGGGTATTTACGGCTGAAGAGGCCAAAGTCTATAAACCCCGGCTCGCTGCATTCGAATATATGATCGATAACTTAGGGTGCAGTCCGGAAGAAATTCTGCATGTCTCTTCCAGTTTCCGCTATGACCTGTTTTCCGCCGATGATATGGGCATCAAAAATAAAGCATTTATTGCCCGCGGTCATGAGCAACCCGCCAACACAATTTATTCTTATCATCAAGTCCCCGACATCAATGCACTCGCTGACTTGCTGGGCCTCGATTAATGATACTCACATCAGGAGTCAGCTATGATCAATCAATCCTATTGGATCGATACCAAACCCCGGTTTACGCGTGGTGCAGAAACTCTGGGGAACTCTCACTATGATGTGGCCATTGTCGGCGGCGGACTGACCGGATTAACTGCTGCACATACACTGGCAAAACAGGGCGTATCAGTTGCCCTGTTTGAGGCCACTGCAATTATGGAGCAGGCATCCGGACAAAATGGCGGCCAGTGCAGTACCGGCGTTGCCCAGGATTTTTCGGCGCTGTCTGCCACTCTCGGGCTTGATAAGGCGAAACGTTATTACACCGCTTATTCAAATGCTGTCGATGCACTGCGCAACATCATCACTGAAGAGCAAATTGAATGCGAATTCCGTGAAAGCGGCAAACTCAAACTGGCTGCCAAGCCTCAGCATGCTGAAAAGATCTTCAACACCTGCGAACTCATTCAGCGTGAAGTCGATCCAAATGTCAGATTTCTTGATGCTGAAGGGCTGAAAACCGAAATTACCTCCGGACAGTTTTACGGCGGAATGGTACAGGACAATGCCTTTCAGATTCATGTCGGCAAGCTGGGCGTCGGCATTGCAGACAAGGCTGCGGAATACGGTGCTCATATCTATGAAAACAGCCCGGTCGTCCAACTGAAAAAGCAGGGTAAACAATTCTCGGTCGAAACACCCAAAGGAAAAATCACAGCAAACGATGTCATTATCGCCAGTGGTATCAGCCAACACGGTCCGCTTGGCTGGTTCAGAAGACGGATTGTACCGGTCGGCAGTTTTATTCTGGTCACAGAAAAACTGGATCCGGCGCTGATTGAACGGCTCATGCCAAATAAACGCTCTTATGTCACCAGTAAAATTATCGGTAATTATTTCAGGGTCATGGGCGATGACCGCCTGCTGTTTGGTGGCCGGGCACGCTTTGCCATGACCAGTCCTGAATCCGATGCCATCAGCGGCAGAATCTTACTGAAAACCATGGGGGAAATGTTCCCGGAATTACAGGGAGTTCAGGCGACACACTGCTGGGGCGGCTTAGTCGATATCACTCCGAACCGTCTCCCGCGGGCCGGACAACACAACGGCATGTTCTATGCCATGGGCTACAGCGGACACGGCGTACAAATGGCTGCTTATATGGGCCAGCAACTGGCACACATGCTCGGTGGCCATCCGGAAGCAAACCCGTGGAAAGATGAATCCTGGTATGCCATCCCCGGATATTTTGGCAAGCCATGGTTTTTACCCGCAGTCGGTGCTTACTACAAATTGCAGGATTATCTGCATTAAGCCCGCATCATCAGATGAATCGTAATATAGAAAGGATGCAATATTATGAAAGATAAAAAGATTATCACCGGTCAGGCATGTATGAATGAATTTGAGCGATTAACAAAAGAAGGTCGCTCAAGACGCTCTGTCCTGAAATCACTGGGAGCTGCGGGGGTGTTGATGGCCGCTTCAGGTACATCACTGAGCCCGCTGAATGTGTTTGCCGGTAACGAATCGTCTGCATCATCGCAGAAAGGAAAACCGGGGGGGAAAATCAAAGTTGCGAGCCTGTCCGCTTCAACATCGGATACCCTTGACCCGGCAAAAGGTGCGCTTTCAACAGACTACGCCCGCCACTTCATGGTCTATAACGGCCTGACAAAGTTTGATGAACATTTAGTCCCGCATCTGGAACTGGCCGAAAGTATCGATAATGAAAATGCGACGGTCTGGCATATTAAACTGCGGCAGGGCGTGTTATTCCATGACGGCAAAGAACTCACTGCAGAAGACGTGGTCTTTTCCCTGAACCGGCACAAAGATCCGGCGACAGCCTCAAAAGTTATGGGACTGGCAAAACAACTGAAATCTGTGAAAGCCACTGGCAAGTATGACGTCAAGATTATCCTCGAAGGACCGAATGCTGAACTTCCGTCAATTTTTGCGGTGTCACATATGCTGATTGTGCCGGCGCACGTCAGCGACCTGAACAAAGGTATTGGTACAGGACCATTTGAAGTTTCCAGATTCAAACCGGGCATGATCACCGTCGTGAAGAAGAACAAAAATTACTGGAAGCCGGGCTTACCTTACCTGGATGAGATTGAATTATTTGCGATTCCCGATGAGCCTTCACGGGTCAATGCCCTGCTTTCCGGTGAGGTTCATGTGATCAACGAAGTGAATCCACGATCGACCTCCCGGATTCAGGCCAGCGAAGGACACAACTTCGTGAATGCGCCATCCGGTAATTATACCGATCTGATCATCCGTCAGGATCTGATGCCGGGTAAAAGTGCTGAGTTCACTGAAGCCATGAAACTGCTGATGGATCGGGAACAGATTAAATCAGCTATTTTTCAGGACTTTGCTGTCATCGGTAACGATACACCAATCGCGCCCGGCGCCCGTTATTTTAACTCAGAACTTCCTCAGACAACCTTTGATCCTGAAAAGGCCAGGCATCTGATTAAGAAGGCCGGTTTTGCCGATGCAACCATTCCTTTAGTCGCATCTGCTGCAGCAACAGGCTCGGTGGAAATTGCCGTCCTGATGCAGCAATCAGCAGCGAAGCATGGCATTAAAATTGATGTTCAGACCAAACCAGCTGATGGATACTGGTCAAATCACTGGGCAAAACATCCGCTGAGTTTCGGCAACATCAACCCCCGCCCGAATGCGGATATTATTTTCTCGCAGTTTTTCCTTTCCGGCGCATCATGGAACGAATCACACTGGAAAAACAGCCAGTTTGACAAGCTGCTGTTCGATGCCCGCAGCGAAACCGATGACAACAAACGTGCCGGAATGTACGCAGAAATGCAAACGCTGGTGCATGAAAAATGTGGCATTGGCGTCCCGGTCTTTATCAGTAATATCGATGGTGTGGATTCAAGACTGAAAGGCTACGGTACGAACCCGCTCGGCGGCTTCATGGGCTATATGTTTGCCGAAAAAGTCTGGCTGGATGCCTGATATCGCCGGATACATATACCCGCTCAAACGGACGTATATACCCGCTCAAACGGACGCCCGATTAATAAGCAACGGCACATTGTGCTGTTGCTATCGCCCCCGAGGATAACCTGATGAATAACGTTTTAATGTCTTTAGTTGTACGTCGGTTCTTAAGTGCCATACTGACGCTGTTTCTGGTTTCGGTTGTTGTGTTTGCAATTACCAATATTCTGCCCGGCGATGCTGCCCAGCAGATACTGGGACAATTTGCCATGCCGGAACAGGTTGCTGCGCTCCGGGCACAACTCGGTCTGGATCAACCGGCAATCGCCCGTTATTTTCACTGGCTGTTCAGCTTGCTGAGCGGCGACCCTGGTCAGTCTTTCGCGAATAATATGCCGGTCAGTAAACTGATGGATGAACGGCTGCAGAATACCTTAATGCTGGCAGCAGCAACCTCGGTTATCTCTGTTCCTGTTGCTCTGTTTCTGGGCATTTTCTCCGCCATCTACAGAAATGGTCGCGTCGATAAATGCCTGAACACCCTGACACTGGCGCTGGTGGCTGTCCCGGAATTTCTGGTTGCAACCATTGCAGTGCTGATCTTTGCAGTCAAATTACACTGGTTTTCAGCCATTTCATATGGCGGCGCCGGAGACGGCATTCTGGATTTCTTACGCGCTTATACACTGCCGGTCATGACGCTCTGCTTTGTGATTACGGCACAAATGGCAAGAATGACCCGTGCAGCCATGGTCGATGAACTCAGCACCAGTTATGTCGAGATGGCGTACCTGAAAGGTCTGTCAACACTCCGGATTGCGATTGTTCATGCACTACCGAATGCCATCGGACCCATCGCTAATGCGGTTGCACTCAGTTTGTCTTATTTGTTCGGTGGCGTTGTCATCGTTGAAGCGATTTTCAATTTTCCCGGTATTGCCGGACTGATGGTCGATGCAGTCACCAACCGGGATATTGCGCTGGTACAAGCCTGTACCATGCTTTTTTGCAGTGGTTATCTGGGCCTCATTCTGATTGCAGACATCTGCGCAATTGTATTCAATCCAAGACTGAGGAATAAAGTATGACTGTCCCCTCTTCACAATTTTCACCTTTATGGCAGGCGCTGAAAAAAATCAGTTCACTGATCTGTCTGCTGTGCCTGTTCCTGGCTGTTTTCGGTCCATCACTCGCCCCTTACAACGTGGGTGAAGTGGTCTCCAAAAACATCTTTGCGCCTGTCAGCGAACAATTCCTGCTGGGCACCGATTATCTCGGACGTGATAATCTGAGCCGGATTTTAAATGCTATCAGGTACACCGTCGGTTTATCTTTGACCGCATCCGTGCTGGCTTCCTGCACCGGCACGCTGATCGCACTGACCGCAGTCATGTCTCCCAAATGGCTGGAAGAAATTATCATCCGTCTGGTCGACGCCCTGATCTCTATCCCCAGCAAAATGCTGGCACTGGTCATTGTGGCCGGATTCGGCTCTTCCATTCATCTGCTGATTATCACGGCTGTGATTGGTTATGCACCGGGCGCGTTCCGCATCGCATACAGTCTGGCCCTGAGTCAACACGAGCTTGAATATGTACAGGCCGCTAAAATCCGCGGAGAAAGCCCGGTTTATATTGCTGTCAGGGAGATTCTGCCCAATATTCTCAACCCGGTTCTGGCTGATTTTGGTTTACGGTTTGTCTTTATCGTTTTGCTGCTTAGTGGGCTGAGCTTTCTTGGCCTTGGTATTCAGCCACCAAACGCCGATCTGGGCTCACTGGTGCGGGAAAACATTGGTGGTTTAAGTCAGGGAGCCGTCGCACTGATTGCCCCCGCGATCACCATCGGCATGATGACCGTTGCTGTCAATTTGGTGATAGACCGGATTGCAGAGCAACGAAACCAGCATTAAGGAGGCGCTGTGAGAGATTTTATTGAAGTAAAAGGGCTTTGTATCAGCGCAGAACAGGACCACAGACAAGTTCAGATTGTCAGTGATGTCAGTTTTTCACTGGAAAAAGGCAAAGTACTGGCACTGATTGGAGAATCCGGTTCAGGAAAAACCACCATCGCTCTCTCTTTGATGGGATATACCAAACCAGGCTGTTCAATTACTCAGGGCGAAGTCTGGCTGGGAGATGATGACTTATTAACTGCAACCCCGGAACAACTTTGCAACTGGCGCGGAAAACGCGTTGCTTATATCGCGCAAAGTGCAGCGGCGGCTTTTAATCCGGGCAAACGTCTGATTGATCAGGTGATTGAATCAGCACTGCGCCATCGTGACGGCACCCGGGAACAACTCAAAGAAAAAGCGATTCAGCTATTCAAAGAGCTGGTGTTGCCTGAGCCCGAAACGATCGGTCAACGTTATCCGCACGAAGTATCCGGCGGTCAGCTGCAACGCATTATGGCTGCAATGGCACTGATTGCTGAGCCGGAACTGGTCATTCTGGACGAACCAACAACCGCACTGGATGTGACAACTCAGGTCGGCGTTTTGCAGGTATTTCGTCAGATAGTCAAACAGCGTCAGGTCACCGCAGTTTATGTGTCGCACGATTTAGCCGTAGTCGCACAGGTTGCAGATAAAGTTGTGGTGTTAAACCATGGTGAAATTCAGGAAACCAGCGACATTGAAACCATTCTCGATGCACCGGCCCACCCTTATACCCGTGAATTGATGCAGGCTGCATCTCCGGTTCAGAAAAGCAAACCCGTCACACTGGCACAAACACAGCATCAGAATGAATCCAAACCATCACCGCTGTTATCCGTACGCAAACTGGTTGCAGGTTACGGCCCACGCAATAAAATGGGCATGCCTGAATTCCCGGTACTCGATGATATCCGTTTCAAGCTCTGGCCGGGACAGGCTATTGGTATTATTGGTGAGTCAGGCTCAGGCAAATCAACACTGGCAAAAACACTGGTGGGCATGCTTCCGGCAGCCCTCGGTAATGTAAAATACCGGGACACAGATCTGCCTGCCAAGTTAAATCAGAGAAGTAAAGAACAGTGCCGGAAAATACAGTTAGTCTTTCAGAATGCAGAGACGGCACTGAATCCGAAACATACCGTGCGTCAGTTATTGGAACGTCCGCTGAAAACTTACTTTAAAATGTCCGGCCGGGCACGTCATGCAAGAATAGAAGAGCTGCTCAGGCTGGTTCAGCTTCCTGAAGAAGTGATTGACCGCAAACCATCTGCACTCTCCGGCGGGCAAAAACAACGGGTCAATTTAGCCAGAGCACTGGCGGCTGAACCCGATATTATTATCTGCGATGAAGTCACTTCTGCTCTCGATACTGTTGTTGGCGCGGCAATACTGGAACTCCTGAATGATCTCAAAGACCGGCTGGGTTTTGCATATCTGTTTATCAGCCACGATATGAACAGTGTCAAAGCATTATGTGATGATGTCATCGTGCTTTATAAAGGCACACAAGTTCAGTCTTCACCGGTTAACGGCTTATACCACGGTCCGCTTCATCCATACACAGCTCTCCTGATGGATTCAGTTCCTCAACTGAGAACGGACTGGATTCATGAACCCAGAATCGCGACCCGGGTCAGCGGATTTCAGGCTGCTGCCGGACAGCCGGAAATGTGCGCGTTTGTGGAACGGTGCCCGCAGCGTATTGCCGGCGTCTGTGCGAATGTTTCGCCCAGCCACAGAAAAATCCATCAACGCAGCCATATTTTATGCCATCTGCAGGATAACAAACTCCAGACTCTGGCCACATTATCTGACCCGGAACCAGAGGCAACCGAACAGAATAAAGCCAATATCCATCCTCTGGCAAAATTTCACAATAAGGAACATTACGCATGAATGGCAGATTTATCCGGCTGGATGAAACCGACAGGAACACCGTCACTTTGTGGATCAATGGTCAGCAGCATCAGGCCCTTGAAGGGGATACCCTGATGATGGCGATTCTGTGCAACCAGCAAGGACTGAGAAGCAATGAATTCGGAGATCACGACCGGGCAGGATTTTGTCTGATGGGTGCCTGTCAGGATTGCTGGGTCTGGACTGAATCCGGCCAGAGAATCCGTTCCTGTTCCACCTATGTCACTGAAGGCATGAAAATCGTCACTCAAGAACCGGAGGCTGTATGGAACGTCCACGAATTGTCATTATAGGGGCAGGCCCCGCGGGTATCCGCTGTGCCGAAACTCTGGTGCAACAGGGCATCAGACCAGTTGTTATCGATGAGCAGCCGCAATCCGGTGGCCAGATTTATAAGCGCCAGCCGACACCTTTTCAGCGTTCTTATCAGAAGCTTTATGGCAGTGAATACAAAAAAGCGGAATCAGTGCATCAAACCTTCGACCACCTGATCAACGACATTGACTATTATCCGGGAACCAGTGTCTGGGCGATAGAAACTCAAACCCTCTATGCGCATCAGAACGAAAGCCCGGTAGAAATCCGTTTTGACTATCTGATTTTATGTACCGGTGCAACTGACCGGGTTCTGCCGGTCGAAGGGTGGGAGCAGGCAGGCACCTACTCTTTGGGAGGCGCTCAAATCGCGCTGAAACATCAGGCCTGTGCCATCGGCCACAAAATTGCTTTTACCGGTACCGGTCCGCTGCTTTACCTTGTCGCCTGGCAATACCTCAAAGCCGGTGCAACCGTCGCCGGTGTTTATGATACATCAGGCTTTATTTCCCGGCTGAAAGCGATGGACAAACTGCTGATGAAGCCAGCGGCACTCTGGCAGGGACTGAAGATGATCGGTGCACTCAAGCGGGCCGGAATACCGGTTCATACCGGTGTTGTTCCCCGGAAAATTACGGGTGAAGGCGAAGTGTCCGGGTTGGACATCATCCTGAAAAACGGGACATGCACACACGTTGACTGTGACGCAGTCGCACTTGGTTTCCATATCAAACCCGAAACACAGCTGGCGGATTTAGCGGGTTGTGAATTCAGTTTTGACCGTCAAAGTGAGCTGTGGCTGCCTGTTGTTGACTCACAGGGCAGAACCTCTGTTCCTCATGTTTTTTGTGCCGGTGATGGCTGCCGGATTCTGGGAGCCGATGCTGCGGAGCTGTCCGGTCAGATCGTTGCCCTGACAGTACTGGCAAAAATCCGCGATCTGAATAACCAGCTGGAAAAAACACAATCCACGCTGCTTGCCCGGTTTAGCCGGATGAAGCGCTTCGGAGAAGGCTTGCTGACAGCCTTCCCCTGGCCGGCACATTTAATTGATCAACTCAGCGATGGCGCCGTGGTGTGCCGGTGTGAAGCCATCACCAAGGCTGAAATAAAATTAAGTGTCCGGGAAAAAGAAGCCACGGAAGTCAATCGTTCCAAGTCATTCAGCCGTGCCGGGATGGGGCGTTGTCAGGGGCGTTACTGTGCCCATGTGAATGCAACAATCATTGCCGGAGAGCGTCATCAATCGCCTGAAACAAGCGGCCGTCAACGCTCTCAGGCGCCGGTCAAACCGATTCCTGTCAATGTATATACAAAGACACCCGGTCAGTCGTCACATAATCATCCGTCACAGAAAGTAAGCGGGAAAGCGATATGAACAGACAGTTAAAGCCATCAATACCACAATTCGATGTCATCGTGACCGGAGGTGGATTTATGGGGGCTTCAAGTGCTTTCTTTCTGGCAAAAAGAGGGCTGAAGGTTTTATTACTCGAAAGAGATCGTATCGGACAATACGCCAGCGGGGTCAATTTCGGTAACGTCCGGCGTCAGGGACGTCACCTGCTGCAACTTGAACTGGCAAACCGTTCACGTCGTCTCTGGAATCAACTTCCTGAATTGATTGGCGATGACCTGGAGTTTATCCCCAGCGGCCATATGCGGATCTGTTACGAAACATCCCGGATCGAAGCACTTGAAGACTATGCAAATGCACCGGAGGCCAAAGAACTGGGACTGGAAATCCTGACCGGAGAGAAACTCCGTCAGCGCTTTCCTTATTTGGGACCGGAAGTTGTTGCAGGCTCTTATGCGCCTTATGACGGACATGCCAATCCAAGGCTTGCCGCCCCTGCATTTGCCAGAGCAGCAAAGCGGGAAGGCGCGGTGATCATGGAAAATACAGAAGTCAGATTAATCGAAAAAACCCCCTCTGGCTTTAGTGTCCTGACAAAAGAAGGTGTAGAGTATCGCGCACAACAGCTTCTGGTTTCTGCCGGAGCCTGGGGAGAAAAATTATCCGCTCAGATGGGCGAGCCCATCCCTTTGTATACCAGAGGACCACAAATGAGTGTGACGGAACCCCTTCCCTACCGTTTCAAAACGGTCATTGGTGTTTCCTCATCCACAGAAGAGGAAATTCTCTACTTCCGGCAGATCCCCAGAGGCAACATCATTATCGGGGGCTGTCACCGGTCACTGCCGGATATGGAAAAACGCACAGCTCAGTTTGAACCCAAGGCATTGATTTACCAAATGCAGCAGCTGCATCGCGTTGTTCCGCAAATTGGCAATATTCATATCATTCGCAGCTGGAGCGGGATTGAAAGTTATCTCCCTGATTCTCTGCCGGTCATGGGACCCAGTTCGACAACAGAAGGGCTTTATTACGCCTTCGGATTCTGCGGACATGGTTTTCAGCTGGGGCCGGCCGTTGGTGATGTCATGGCAGAGCTCATCGCGACGGGTTCAACAGACACACTGATTGAACCATTTGATATCAAACGGTTTACCCGGAAAACAATCAAAAGAAGTGCATAATGGAAACCAAAGAACTCCTCAAACGTTTAATTGCTTTTGCAACTGTGTCATCAGATTCAAATCTGGAATTGATTGATTTTGTACAAAGCTTGCTGGCAACAAAAGGGATCCGATCAGAACTGGTATTCAATGCTGACCATAGTAAAGCAGCGATGTTTGCCTCCATCGGTCCCGCGGGTAAACCCGGACTGCTGCTTTCAGGCCATTCCGATGTTGTACCGGTCAAAGGACAGAACTGGACCACAGATCCATTTACCGGCACAGAAAAAGACGGAAAAATCTATGGCCGTGGCAGCTGTGACATGAAAGGCTTTATCGCCAGTGCTATTCAGATCATGCTGGCATTTGCCGACAAACCACTCGACCGTCCTGTTCATCTCGCGATCAGTTTTGATGAAGAGCTTGGCTGCCTTGGTATCAAAGACTTACTTTTGCAGTTACAGCACCTGAAAGTGGAACCCTATCTGTGTATTGTCGGTGAACCCACCAGCATGAATATAGCGACCGGGCATAAAGGAAAAACTTCATTCCGGACCCATTGCTGCGGTGATGAAGCACACTCTTCACAGGCTCCATTACATACAAACGCCATTTATCTGGCCTGTGATGTCATTGCACATCTGCGAAACCTTCAGGCAGAACTGATGACATCCGGTGCCAGAGATGAAGCCTACAATATCCCACACTCCACCGTGCATGTCGGCACGATCGAAGGCGGCCGGTCTCTGAACATTGTGCCGGGAGAATGCCAGTTTGTTTTCGAAATACGCTATTTGCCCGGCGACGATATAGATACATATCTGGACAACCTGTTCAAACAGGCAGAAATGTTAGTTCAACAGGCACAACAAGCGCACCCGGCGACAAAAGCAGCGATAACATTTGACTGTCTGACACGTTATCCGGGACTCGACACGCCGGCTGATCATCTATCAGTCCGGCAGTTGCAGGCCCTTCTTCCTGATGAAACGAAAACCCTGAAAGTCGCTTTCGGTTCAGAAGGCGGGCTGTTTGCAGAGTACTTATCAGCACCGGTGGTGGTATGCGGTCCGGGTTCGATTGATCAGGCCCATAAGCCCAATGAATTTATCTCTCTTGCCCAATTACAACAATGCGATGACTTATTAAATAAGCTCGTCCCCGAAATCTGTTTCAACCGGAGTGAACATGATTAATTCATCCATACAACAACAACTCAGTTATCCGGGTCTGCTGACCGACCAGGCTTATATCAATGGCCAATGGCTGTCATCTGAAGACCATGCCACGATCGAGGTGGTCAATCCGTCCACACAAGAAGTGGTTGCCACAGTGCCGGATCTCACCAGAGCTCAGGTCGTATCTTCCGTTGAACTGGCTCATCAAGCCTGGAAAGACTGGAAAAAAACAACTGCTGCAGAGCGTGCAACCATGCTGATGAACTGGTATCAGCTCATGATGGAAAACCAACATGATTTAGGCCTTATCATGACGCTGGAACAGGGGAAACCACTGGCCGAAGCGATCGGTGAAATTGCCTACGCAGCGGGTTTTATCAAGTGGTTTGCCGAAGAAGCCCGCCGGATACATGGCGAGACCATGCAAAATCCATCACCCGATCGCCGTTTAATGACCATCAAACAACCGGTCGGCGTCTGTGCGGCAATTACTCCATGGAACTTTCCGGCGGCCATGATCACCAGAAAATGTGCACCAGCAATAGCCGCAGGCTGCCCGGTGATAGTCAAACCCGCGGATCTGACGCCGCTTTCTGCGCTGGCACTGGCAGTTCTGGCGGAGAAAGCAGGCATTCCGGCTGGCATTTTTAATGTCATTACCGGTCATGCTGCGCGCATAGGTGAAGTGCTGACGGAAAGTCCGGAGGTCAGAAAAATCACGTTCACCGGCTCGACCCGTGTTGGCAGTCTGCTGATGGCTCAAAGTGCCCCTACCATCAAACGGTTGAGTCTGGAACTGGGTGGCAATGCCCCATTCATCGTATTCGAAGACGCAGATATTCAACAAGCCGTCGAAGGCTTAATGACCAGCAAATTCCGTAATGCAGGACAAACCTGCGTGTGTGCCAACCGGATATTAGTGCACGATGCCATCTATGATGAATTTGCCCGGGCGTTGACTCAGGCCGTGATTCAGCTGAAAACCGGCGATGGCCTGGAAGAAGGTGTCACCATAGGCCCGCTTATCAACACTTCGGCTGTCGAAAAAGTTAAACGACATATTGATGATGCCATCAGCAAAGGCGCCAAAATAATCTGCGGAGAAATCCCGGATCCACAATCTCTGTTTGTCACACCAACCATATTAACCGGCGTGACAACAGAAATGCAGGTCGCACACGAAGAAACATTCGGCCCGCTGGCACCTCTGTTCCGTTTCAGCACCGACGAAGAAGCGATCGATATTGCCAACAGTACTCCCTACGGATTAGGCGCTTACTACTATACACAAAACCTTCAGCGGGCATGGCATGTGGGTGAAGCGCTCGAATTTGGTATGGTCGGCCTCAACTCAGGCGTCATTTCCATGGATGCAGCCCCATTTGGCGGTATCAAGCAATCAGGTCTTGGCCGGGAAGGTTCCGGATTGGGTATTGAAGAGTACCTCGAGGTGAAAGCGTGGCATATGGGCGGACTCTGACGCCTGAGTGTCCACACCGTCAACAGCGTCTTTACCGCCACGTTTTTCAGCACACATTAATTGAACACACGTTTGTGTATTGAACACACGTTTTTTCAACACGCGTTTTTTCAACACACGTCGTTTTTTCAACACAAGAGAAACCTGCTGTCTGCGCCATAAAAAACAGTGGAATGTGTATTGAATCACCAGCAATAAAGCGCCCGGTACTGAGCAAACATGATAATTTTTATACGATTCAACAGTTTTCATTACTAAGGAAAGGTCATATGAACATAGCTACTTCACGCACAGCAGACTTGTTAGCAGAAAAACAAAAACATGTACCAAGAGGTCTGGTGAATGCCCACCCTATCGTGCTGGACAGAGCCTCAGGAGCGGAACTATGGGATATTGATGGTCACCGATATCTGGATTTTGTGGGTGGGATTGGTGTGCTGAATGTCGGTCATAACCACCCGGCGGTGACAAAAGCTGTCCTTGAGCAGCTGACCAAAGTCTCACACCCCTGCGCGCAGGTTACCGTGTATGAACCCTATCTTGAAGTCGCCAGTCAACTGAATCAGCTGGTGGGCCAGGGCGAACATTATAAAACCGTACTGCTGTCTTCCGGCGCTGAAGCGGTCGAGAATGCGGTAAAGATTGCCCGCGGATACACCAACCGCCCTGCGGTGATTTCATTCAAGGGGGGATTTCATGGCAGGACTCTGCTTGGCAGCACGCTGACAGGAATGAGCGAGCCCTACAAGCAAAACTTTGGTCCGATGGCCGGAGAAATCTACCACGCAACTTACCCGAATGCATTCCGGCATATCAGTGTTGAAGATGCTCTCAACTCAGTTGAAGCCATCTTCAATGCTCAGGTCACGCCGGATCGGGTCGCTGCAATCATTGTGGAATCTGTTCAGGGTGACGGTGGATTCTTGTCTGCCCCTGCATCATTTCTCCAACAGCTCAGAGCACTGGCGACCCAACACGGTATTGTACTCATTCTCGATGAAATTCAGGCCGGATTTGGCCGGACAGGAAAAATGTTCGGCTATGAGCACTCAGGTATTCAGCCTGATTTAGTTACCACAGCGAAAAGTCTGGCGGGCGGTTTTCCACTTTCTGCGGTTGTTGGAAAGGCAGACATCATGGATGGGCCGAAACCCGGCGGACTGGGTGGGACCTATGGAGGAAATGCAATTGCATGCGCAGCAGCATCTGCTGTCCTTGATTTATATACCAAAGATGACTCCCTTTTAACGCTGGCACGTCAGCGGGGGCACTTTTTTGAAGAAGGATTGAATGTACTGAAACAACAATTTGATCAAATCGCTGATGTCAGAGGAACTGGTTTTATGCTGGCGATCGAACTGGTTACCGAAAACGATATCCCGGAAGACAACGCCGCTCTGACTCAAGCGCTGATTGATGCGTGTCGTAAACAGGGTTTACTGGTGATCAAGTGCGGTACACAAAGGAATGTCGTCCGCTTCCTGCCTCCGGTGAACATCTCTGAATCACTGCTGGAAGAAGCGTTAAATATGCTGAAAAAAGCGTGTCTTCAGGTCTTCTCATAACCTGCATTCCGGTCTTACTGAGTCAAAATAATACAGGCTCAGTAAGCACCGAAATGGTGCAAATGCCACATTATTGTGCAAATTTTGAGCGGAGGGAATCGCTGATGGATATCACGAAATATAAGACGCTTATCATTGATTGTGACGGGATATTAGTCAACCACTTTCATGGAATTCTGACGAAACTATACGAGTTGCAGCAGAATCTGCCGCAGGATATTTCATATCAAACGAACTTGATACAACGCTATCTGGATCACTACTATCACTTATCAGATGCATTGGATCAAAATGGCTTCTGTGCCTCTCACTGCTTTACATTCCAGAGTCTGATGAAGCAGGATCAGCAGAATCAGGACTGGAGAATGACTTTCCGCTTCGGACGAACTATCAAGCACTGGCCACTCTATGAAGATGCATATGGCGCACTTCATTATCTGAAAAAATTTTTCCGCGTCTTTATCCGCTGCGACAGAGAACCGGAAGACATTCCCTATCTGATTGAAAACCTTGGTATCACACAGAAGGATTTAATTATCCGCGGTAGTCAGGCAAATGATCTGCACAATGTGCTAGCAACACAGGGACATGATATTGAATCAGCATTACTGCTGACCACTCCTCATCTGGCCCATATGACTTCATTCCCCAATACCCGGGTTATTCACAGATACAGGATTCCTTCATCTGATCAACCCACCGGAGAGTCTCTGGCTGATCTGGTGATCGAGCATCAGAATATTCTGAGGAACTCATGGCATTAATTATGCTTGTAAGCATATCGTCCTACCACAATTAAATAATAAGGATAATATGATGGATTCAGATTTAAGGCTCGACCGTATCGATATAAATATACTGACACAGCTACAGAAAAACGGGCGAATGACCAATGTCAAACTGGCTGATGCTGTCGGCTTATCAGCCAGTCCTTGTCTGCAAAGGGTGAAAAGACTGGAGCGTAGTGGATTCATCCAAAATTATAAAGCGTTCCTGAATCTGGCAAAAATTACTGAGTATGTCACTGTTTATACAGAAATATATATCAACGGCCACAAGCGGGAAGATTTCATTAAATTTGAAAACAGCATGAAAAAAGTCGATGAGGTCATGGAGTGTCACCTGATCAGTGGCGGATATGACTATCTGGTACGCTTTGTCACCCGGAACATTGCCCATTACCAGGAAGTCGTTGAAAAATTGGTGGACAGTAATATTGGGATCTCCAAATATTTCAGCTACATTGTCATCAAATCGCCGGTGATGAAAGAAGATATGCCACTGCAGACATTGCTGGAACACCAGCCTCATGCTGCTGTGTAATTCCTGATAAATAAGGGGAGCCTGTTATATACAGGCTCCCCTTAGCTCATCCGGACTTAGGTTATGGATTGCCATAAAATGCAAAATCCAGTGCATTGAACTTCATCGTTGCGCCCGGGCAAAAGTTCACCCTCACTTCTGTTTTCCGGATCTGATCCGCCTGGAACCATAGATAATTATTACTCAGGGGAATCACGTTGATTCCGGAACGGGCTTTGAATTTAATACTCCGGTGATTATCAAACGAACCATCTGTCGTATCACTCCAGAGCAATTTCAGATCACACTCTTTTTTACCTTCCAGTGATAAGTCAATGAACAGAAAATCCGCCTGAGTAATCCCCGCCTGTGTTTGGGCAAATGTAAACCGGCCATTATCATCCAGCAGGTAATGATTATCACCGGATTGACTGGCACGAACCACCTTGACAGGTTTTGTCTCTGTATGAATCAATCGACTGATATTTTCATTCTGAACAGCACTACCCCACTTCACGGGCAAATAGCTGATGTCATGCATAATCAGAGGAAGCTCTGAAAGATTTGCCTTCTGAACCATACCTTCCTGAATTAACTGATGGTATAAATTGTTTTCTATCAGATACTTTCTTCCTGCATAAGCAGCCAGACTGTAATCACCATTCAGAAAATATTTATAAAATAGCTGGTAACGTAATAACCCTTCAGAAACCCGGACAAGCTTGACGTTCGAGGATTTAATTTTTTCTAATTCCCTCAGCTGTTCCTTCATACTGGAGATATTCAGTACTGAATGGGATATCGTAGGAATCTTTTTATTAAATATCGAATACCTTGCAGACTGACTGATGTAAGGATCAACAATTAAAAAAGTCTCATCATCTCCTAATTTTTTTATCAGCTGATACTCAGATTTCAGTTCTTTATAATTGGCTGGGCCGATAAACCCCCGACCTAAAAGAGGGATCTCAGAGCTATCTACAAATAAAAAATTCGGGTTAAGCTGAATATTTTTATAACTTTCCAATGCATGCGGTGGTATAAACCTCAGATAAAACTTATGATAAGCCAATAAAAACACCATTGATATCAATAGCATGAATGCTTTATGCCGATATTCCAGTTTTGAATGACGATACAAAATTAAGCAAATACTGACTATAGAGTAGAATGCGGAGAAATCACGAGCCCTGACAAAATTTCCATCAGCTCGACCTTCCATATAACTTAATATTACAATCGGGAATATCAGTAAGAAAGTAATCCAAACCTTATCATTATTAGATAATTTTCGATAATGAACAACAGCAATGTACAACCAGCATAAGTGGGCAATGACCCAGTAATTAGACCGAATTAACTTACTTCCACTTCCATAATTGCCCCAGTAAAACAGATTAAATTTAGCACTATCCAGACAATATATCACTGAATTATATATATAGTCATAATTATATAGCGCTATAGAAATAACCAAGAAAAACAAAACGATATGCAAACTTCCAGGTTTTATTTTTTTATCATATATTTCATATATCGAGACTAATGCAAGCGGCAATAAAGATATTCCAAATGCCATACCAAATGCATCGTAGTAAATAAAGTAGGCAAAACTAAAAGAAATATAGAGAAGCAGGAAGTGGTAATAATTTCTCCATGCAAACATAGAAGATAATATAAACAAACCAATAAGTACAGGGTAATACTGATCTCCGGTATGAAACGCTGAGCACGTAGCCATGAAGAGTATATATATGTTTGGAATAAAATAACCGGAGACTAACAGAAGGACTGTAATAAATAATAAACTTAATATTCGGTGGGACACAACATAGTTTAGGTATGTGCCATCGAAAAAAATATTATTAAACAGACCAGAAATCATATGTGACCATCCCTTAGTTGGAATAATATCAACATAAGATTGCTGTCCCAGCTGGAAAAGTTGGTGATATGGTGTAAACATCTCACCAACATGGTATTCATCCGGCACATAAATTCTGGCAATGTCACCAACAGACAGAAGTAAAATAAAAAATATTGAACAAATAAGAATAGCCTGACGACTTTCTGCATTTTTTACGGATACAATAAGCAGGGTAAGACAAATCCCCCAAATATATATATATAACCAAACAGAACCAGTAATAAATATTTCATGGCCCTGATAATGTTGAATATTGTTGGTCATAAAAAGAGGAGAAAAAGCCAGCATTAACTGAGACAAAGATAAAAGAGTAAGACTCCTTTTCTTCATCAGATACAGTGCTGATAAAATGACCAATCCAATAGCTAATAAATTCCATACACTGATGGCATATATAATATTAAAAATCCGATATGAAAAATAAAAACTGACTAGTGAAACAAATAATTTAGTCCCAGCCAGCAAATATTTAGACAATGAATTGAATATAGAAGGTTTACATAATGTCAAACGATAACATTTTAAAACCTTATCATCTAAATATCGATATGCAACAATAAATATTAACACATAAACAGAAGACAATAAATAAAATATATTTAAATCTATTTTTTTATTTCTTGTTGAGAATAAAGTATCACCAAAAACAAAATATTTATAACTATCAAGTTGATGAGACTGATAGTTATATACTATAACAGAGAGAATTAACGAGATTAAAAAAGATATAGCTAATAATATATGCCGTTTTCTTAAATCAAAATTAATTTCCATCATGACCACGCTTCAAAGAAAAAGATCCAGAACAAACATCATATAATGTTTTTATTATTTTCAGGTTCCCTCTGATTGGACTGATTTTTGTCGGAACCTTCCCTTTTGGATAAACCCGGGTTACCGGTATCTCAATACATTGATAGCCACAACGGTTCGCCTCAATCGCCAGATAATAGTGGAGTTCATAACTGGTAAACTCTGGCCGGAACAGCGCGACGTCATCAGATAACAGTAATTTGGCACTATAAGCTCTGAAACCATTGGTCGTATCGGTATATTTAAATCCTGAAGCATAGCGCATCATAGGGACATGAATGAGTTTCAAACCAGCCAGGCGTGAGAAAGGTGTATTAATCGCCTGTCCCCCCGGAATAAAACGAGAGCCCTGAATATGATCGTATCCGGCTTCCAGCTTTTCTACAAAATCATGAATATTTTCAACACTATCTTTGTTATTACCATCAATGACAACCACACCTTTGTAACCTTGTTCTAAAGCCCAGGAAAATGCAATTCTCATCTGGCTTCCCAGCTTTCCTGTCGCTTCTTTGACCAGCAGCGTGTTGACGCCAAGTGCCTTTAACTGTTTGGTTTCTGTCGAGCCATCAGTACTGCCCCCATCAGAAATAATTACATCAACATTTTTTAAATCAGCCTGCTGCATACGGGCTAACTGTTTATGGAGTTTTTCTCCTTCATTGATAACGAAAATTGCAACACAATAGTCATTCTGCTTTCCCTGATGGAAAACTTCACGATATCGGGGTACATCATAATATTTTGGTGGATTGATCATCTGTCCCGGCCTGTCTGACTTAAATTTTGAGTTTCATTGGTTGAACTGAATAACACATTACTGCGATTTTCATCCAGCATCACTGAACTGTTCTTCTCATAGATCACGTTATATTCTTTATGGTCACTTCTGTCATTTAATAAACGGGCAATATATTCACCAAAAAATGACATCATGGTAAACAATAAAGCAAACATGAATGACATAAATAATATTGTTGTTGTCCAGCCAGGGGCAACTTCATCATTAATAAAATGGACAATCAAACTATAACAGGAGAATAGCATTGCCATTAAGCTACCAATCACCCCGAGGGAACTCATCCAGCGCAGTGGCTTGGTTGAGTTAAAAATCATATGGTGCAGCGTTTCTTTGATCCCATTGAATACGCTTTTATGATGAACATTACTGACATAGTCATCACAGGGAAACGATTGGAGAGAATAACCGGTATTCGCCATTTTCATATGCAGCTTGCAATAGAAACGCCCGGTCTCAGTAATCGCATTCACCGCTCTGCGACTCAGACATAATGAGCCTGTTGAATTCTCAGGTAATGTATAACCAATGGAACGTAACAGATAATTCGACCATTTTCTCAAAAGCCGGTATGCCGATGTTGTCACCTTACCTGTCGTGCAAATAACAATATCGCTGCCGGCTTTACCGCTTTCAACCAAAGCTTCGATCATTGAACACTGGTCCGTCTCAATATTGAGGTGAACGATAAAATCACCAATTGCATTTTCAATCCCGGCAGCAAGCGCGACATCATCCGTAACAACCTGAGACAGGCGAATATGCCTGATGGATTGATATTGAGATAAAGGCTGAGCCAGTTTATTTTCAATCCCATCCGTTGACCGCTGATCGATAATCACGATCTCATAGTCGCTATAGTGCTCATTCAGATACGGACTCAGTTCAGATAAATAATTGATCAACGCATCCGTTTGATTATTCACAACTAAAACAACTGAAACAAAAGTTTCACTCTTCATTACGCATCTAATCCTAATTCATGAATTGTTTTGATCACGTCATAAACGTTATCAATCTTGCCACCCATCACACAATGTAAGCCGGGTAAGCCATAATTTGCTTTGAATAAAATAGGCCGGGAATCATCGGTATCACTCCGGGGTAAAATGGTTTTCACCTCCCAAAGAGATTCCTTATATTTCATTTCACTCAAAACCGGAATATAACGCTGAGCATCTTTTTGCATTTTTCTCCAGGCACTTTGTTTCTCACTTTGGTCAAAATGTTGATGCGCATCCAGATAAGAGAACTGATGATTATCATCCCATTCGTAATGAGGTGTATAACGGACGTGACTGAACGAGTGAGCCTGTTTAGAAGGAAATGGCATGACAGAAAAAAACGGCCCACACATCACTGTAATTCCCATCTGTTTGAGTTCATCCGGCACATCAACAATACACATTTCAGTCATTTCATGACGCAAAGGGATGAGCTCTATTGAGGATTCATGCAACACCGAATTCAACAATGAGTAGGTACAGTTAAAAACCTGCTTACAACAAACTTCTGACGGCTCTGTCTGCGAACCAATCTTTAAATTCAGGCCGGTACCTGATTCATTTTGCGTAATTTTTTCCACCCGGTGGTCAAATAAAATGTGAACACCCAGATTCTGTATCCGATCCATCATGACTTGTTTTAACAAAGTGGCATTAAAGGCGAATTCCTTTACCTTAAAAACACCATCAATCATATTTGGACAAACCAGCTTTTTCACCGCTGACGGTGCCGGCTCGCAACTTGCGCCAATGCGCTCACAAAATTTACTGAATTGATTGGATGTGACCTTACCCAGGCGATTTGCGATCATGTAGTATTTATCAAAATCACTATCGACACAGGCTTCAAACTCATCCACAAAACGTGGAAATGAGATACGTGACCGTAGTGCTGTCAATACACTTCTGGGATAGTGATAACCATTATGAACCCGGGCCTGATTCACATAAGAGGCCCTCTGCATCGCATCACTTTCCTTCTCGACGATCAAAACCTTTTTATTTAACTTTGCAAAATACTCTGCGATATAAAGCCCAAAAAAGCCACCACCAATAATTGTAATATCTACCGTTTTATCCATTTTAATTTTTTTCAATTTGCAGTCAGGGCAACAACGCCCAAAATAATCAACCCTATACCGACTATATTAATCAATGCGAGATGCTCACCAAAAATAAGGACAGATGAAATTGCAACCACAGCAATAGCACCACTGGTTAGAACTGGGTGTGCAATACTGAGGGGTAAATATGTTAATGCAACGGCGTACAAAACAAAAGCAATACCATAAAGAGCGACTCCGCTTATCAATGGTAAGTTCAGCAGAATACTCAACGGATGACTTAATTGTATGGGCTTCTCTTTTGATGACATGGCCACTTTAATCAGGACGCTTGCCGAAGCATTCGATAAAATACCTAAAACAAGAATCAGCCACTTCATTTCGATAATCCCAGATAAATCGTTTTTATCAACAGCACGGCCTGCTCAATTTCAGTGAGTGCATTTTCCCGTGATGAAGTCAGCATCTCGATCGCCAGTGGATAATCCGGTAAATAACGCTGAATCGCTTTGGCTGCCTGTAAATGATAGCGATTGTCCTGATTCAAAGGTGCCAGCTGAGGTTCGCTGATATGAATATGATGAACCCAGGGCGCAACTTGTTGGAGCACTTCATCAGGAGATTCCTGATTAATACACATCGCACCAACATCTAATTGCATCCGGATATTTGGATGATCAATAGCTGCCACGACCTGTGCTGTTTCCAGACTGTCAGTCATGAAATTGGCGTGATAGCAGACCGGATTGGGTTCCAGACAAATCGTGACATCATGCTGCTTCGCAATATCTCCTAAACTACGGAAAAAGTGTCTGGCAATACAAGATGTATCGGCATCATTCAGATGCGAACGATCCCGGTTCCGAGGAGAACCAAAGACTAATTTCCTCGCCCCTAATCCATCACCAATCCGGCAGATATGCCCCAAATGCGCCAGCATTTTTTCCTGTACCTCTTCACCGGCAAATACATTCAATCCCTGCGTTCCGAAAAGTAAAGATTGCATCCCCAACGGGGATATATTTTTTTTCTGCCAGTATTGTCTGACCTCATCTAACGACTGGTCTGTCACCAGAGCGGGTTCAGGGAAATACTTCGGTGGTGCAATATCAATATAACTAACATCGTGTGTGTGCATCAGACTGGCAATATCATGATCAATCGCAATATCCCAGGCAATATTAGAAATAGAAATCATCAATCATCCTGCTTATTTTTTAGGCTCAGACTGGGCATATGCCCGAATAGCTAACAACGCTTCTTGTTTTGAATACTGATATGGCAGGTCAGTATGATTATATAATGCATGATGCTCAGTTCTGAAATCATAAACCGCTGGCGTATCGACGATATGTTGCTCAAATTCAAAACCAAACCCGTCTTTGGCAATATCATGCACTGATAAAGGTTCAGCCGTCAGGTGAATTAAAGATAAATTTTCTGATAAAGCAATCTGAATATCAGGCCATAAATTCACCATGGGATAAAACTGAAAAATGCCCCGGCTATCAATAGCATTTAAATTATTATCATTCAGAAAATCATAGATAACATTCTTCTTCAGTCCGGGACCAACCAGTCCGGGTAAACGAACGATCAGATGGTTCTCAAAATGTTTTTTAACAAATTCTTCAAGCTGATAACGATGCAGGCCGTAAGGGTGCAGGTTTTCTGTATCAACCGGCGTTGATTCAACCGCCCCTCCCGGCTCTTTAAATACATCAACCGTACTGATGAGAATAAACTGCCGGCACTGAATGGCAGATAAATGTTCAATCAAAGCATCAATAGACGCTTTATCCTGCTCCGGCTCTTTATTCGCTAACCATTTTACAGCAGAGACACCGGCGCAGACGATTGTATTAAATGACTTACCTCTAATCTCAGAAATATTTGTTGACCGGTACAGGTCTTCAAATGGTGCTTGTTTTAACAAAGTTTGCCCAACAAAGCCCGAAAATCCAATCAGTGCATTTCTTTCCATCATATTTCAACTCTTCATCACCCAAGACAGGATCATATAAAAAGACAACTCAAAAGCTGCCTCAATATGTACATGATGCGAATCATACACGTTTGTCAGAGTATTTTCACTTGATGGACCAGGGTCAAACCACTTCATATTGACAAAGAAATCCAGATAAATGAGTCAAAAACTTTGCTAAGAGCTCAATATGATTTAATAAATTCTACTCATGTGTTTTTTTAAGCCTTTAATGATATTATATATATATAACCAATATAAGTGGATAATTATTCATCAGCAAAAGAACTGATGATTACTTTTTAAACATTCATTTTTATCTTTTAAATCATCATCTTTTAAACAAATCACAGAAAATTATTATTGATATTATTATGTCACAAAAAATTGTCACAAAAATGTTATAAAACATGTAAGACACTGTTTTTAAATAATTTAATCTTTTAATTAATGTTAAAATTGTATCGATTACATATAATTCTACGTCAATTAAACTAAACATCGATTAAAAACTATTTTCCCTGAAGCTCTGGATCATTTCTCCGATGTCATGGATGGTTATTTCCGCGAATGATCGCATTTGGTGTTAATTACTGTTTTGTCAGAAATTAACTGTAAAAAATAATCTCCAGGATTGAGAAATGAATAAAACACAACGTCATATCAACTGGCTTCTTGCCGTAAGTGCAATGGTTACACTGCCAGCAACAGCAGCAGAAAAAGTAACAGTTAATGATTCAGTCATGCTTGAGCAAGCGCTTGCATTGCAGTCTCTGAGTATTGCACCGACAGAAACCGGTTTTAAAGCAGTAACGCACGCCACATTACCAAACGGTAAAAAGAAAATTCGTTATCAGCAGACCTATCATGGTATTCCTGTTTTTGATACTTCAGTTGTTGCGACAGAAACAAAAACCGGAAAAAGAGATGTCTATGGTGTTATGGCAAAAGGCATCGCTAATGATGTCTCAACAATCACGCCAACAATCGATCAAAAACAAGCGCTGTCGATTGCCAAAGAACATTTCAGACGCGATAAAAGCCTTTTATCTACACCAAAATCTGAGCATGAAAACGCTAAACTGATGGTTCGTCTTGATAAAAATAATCAGGCACAATTGGTGTATATGGTTGATTTTTTTGTGGCTGATGATCACCCAACCCGTCCATTTTTCTTTATTGATGCTGAAAGTGGAGACATTCTCAAGTCATGGGAAGGTTTGAATCATTCTGAAGCAGAAGGTGAAGGCCCGGGTGGAAACGGAAGAACAGGTAAATATGTCTATGGCGAGAATGGAAAATCTAAGTTTGCCATCGATAAAACCGGCACAACCTGTACGATGAATACTGACGAAGTCAAAACCGTCAATCTGAATGGTGGCAGCTCAGGTACAACTGCATATAGCTATAAGTGCTCAGATTCAACAAACTACAATGACTATAAAGAGGTCAATGGTGCTTACTCGCCTCTCAATGATGCTCAGTATTACGGGCATATGATTGTTGATATGTACAACGACTGGCTGAATACCGATCCCCTGAGCTTTCAGTTGGTCATGCGGGTCCACTATGGCAGCAGCTATGAAAATGCCTTCTGGGATGGTTCAACCATGAGCTTTGGTGACGGTGCCAGCTATTTTTATCCACTGGTTGATATCAACGTCAGTGCACACGAAGTCAGCCATGGATTTACCGAGCAAAACTCAGGGCTTGTATACAGTGGTCAGTCCGGCGGTATTAATGAAGCATACTCTGACATTGCAGGGGAAGCGATGGAGTATTACGACCGCGGTAAAGTTGACTGGCTGGTTGGTGCCGATATTATGAAATCCGGTGATGCTTTACGTTATTTTGAAAAACCTTCTAAAGATGGCAGCTCTATTGATAACGCATCACAATACACCAGCAGCCTGAATGTTCACTACTCAAGTGGTGTTTTCAACCGTGCCTACTACCTGTTGTCTACAACATCAGGCTGGAATCCGAAGAAAGGCTTCCAGGCATTTGCCTATGCCAACAAGCTTTACTGGACATCCAACGCAACGTTTGATTCTGCAGCTTGTGGTGTCGCAAAAGCAGCTAAAGATTTGGGCTATTCAGAAAGCGATGTCGTCAGTGCATTTAAAACCGTTGGCGTCAATGCAGATTGCGATTCTACAACCAGCAGCAATGTGTTAGTGAAAGGAACACCAATTACAGGCTTATCCGGCTCAACCGGCTCCGCTAAATACTACACATTTACGGTTGATTCACTCACATATTCAACAGTATCCACTTCAGGTGGCAGTGGTGATGTTGATCTCTATGTGAAAGCAGGAAGCCAGCCAACAACCAGCTCTTATGACTGCCGTCCATATAAGACCGGTAATAGTGAATCCTGTCAAATTCTGACTAAGTCAGGTGAAACATATCATGTCATGCTTCGTGCTTACAGTTCGTATTCTGGTGTAACATTAAGCCTTAAATAAATCAGCTTGTGTTTCAACAAACAAGAGCCACCGCTTCAGGCGGTGGCTCTTTGAAAATAACGGGTAAAAGGCACTTCATGTGCTTTTTATTCGTTTGAAAGTTTCTTCTGCCATGGCAGGGGCAGATGAATATATACTTTTATTTTTCTCTCTGAGTTTACTTGTGCATTTTGTAGCCCGGTGATGACGTCAATCTCTTTACCGGAAACACCATCGGCTCCGACAATGACAGCAATATCCGGATCAAAGGCACGCTGGTTCGCCTCATTTCTGTCAGCTTCTTCAATCAGTTCAGATAAAAACCAATACGATACAGAAACCACTATATCCGGGCGCAGTTTATTTAACTGCGACATCAACTTTTCATTTCCTTTCAGATCGGTATCCAATGGAATGGTCAAAGGTGATGCTATACATTCCTGCCATCCTCTTTCTCCGGAGAGAGACTGACCATCCGGATGCTGTTCATCCCCGCTCAACATCATCCGAATGCCTTGTATTCTCTTTTCAGACAGTAAATCATTTGCTGTTGCAAGCAAACAAACTGTTCCTCCATCCGGTAAAACACGCTGAATCAGCTCTCCGAGATGTATGCCAAAGCCAAGATTTTTGATAGCGGCTTTCTCTGACGCAGAATTGCGGTAATACTGATCAATATCATCACTCACCGCGATCATCGGTATATTCATCATCCGGAAGTGTTCAATCATTGTATCAGGATCATGGACTGATACAGATTTAACATCCGGACGGTGAGCGCTGCTGACATCAGCCGGGGACGTGGCATCAAGGTGAATACAGCGGACTTTATCCGGATCACTGCCCTGACAACCCTGTGTTGTCGTCACGACACTTTCCTCATTCACCGTCGGGCCAACAGACAGATGACTGGCTCGGGCAACACTGACGCCTGCTATCGCAGGAAATAAAAAAAGGCTGACCGGCAGCAATGAATAAACGTAGCTTTTTACGAAATAACTTTTTGTAAGATGGCAGACCATATGCACACTGTCACTAAGTTGTCAGAATGCCTCAAGCATAACGAAAGAAGCATAATTTTTTTCGCCAGAATCTCACAAAATACTCAAACAACCATAATCATGAAAAGACACAAAATATCCTGACATAATGCATGTTTTAAGCACCTCAGAAGTATGGACAAAAAACTTTTCACTATACTTAAGTAACTTATGCAGAGACAGGCAAATTATTCAAGTTATGCAAGCAGAAAAACATAACGATATTCAAGTGCTTAACCCTTTGAAAAGTTATCTGGGACGACGAATTATTCAGATCCTGGTACTACTGAGTGGCTCGATCACACTTTTAGTCACATTAGTTCAGCTCTTCTTTGACTACAACCAACAGTTCAGTGAAGTGGATAAACGGCACCATGAGATCCAAACTGTTCATACAAAATTAATTGCATCTTCGCTTTGGGATCTTGATTTGCTCGAACTCCAGCGAAATATGGACGGGTTGATCCGGTTACCTCATATTGATTATCTCCAAATCAAGTCAAATAAGTATAAATTCGAATCAGGAACGCCGGTCACTGGCAGTACCGTCAGAGCAACCTATCCTCTGACATATACCGATCCTTATGGCATGGTCGAAACGGTTGGTTCAATTTATGTAGAATCGAACGCTTCCGCGATTTACGACACCCTCATCCATAATTTTCTCACCACATTAGCGACGAACATGGTGAAAACAGTGATTGTCTGTTACGTCATTCTGGTCATCTTTAACCGGAGTATTAACCAAAGAATATTCACGATTGTTCACTATCTCAGGCAGTACAATCCAAGCCATGAAAATAAACAACTGGAACTGAAAAACATTCGCTGGATTACCAGTGATGAAGACGAGCTGTCCTGGCTGGCAAACGAAGTCAATAAGCTGACACATGACCTGACAACCAATATCCGTGGATTACACGATACCCGCCTTGAACTTGAAGATTTAAACAAGAATCTGGAGCAAACCGTTGTAGACAGGACAAAAGATTTAGAACAAAGTCTGGAGCAATTAAAACGAACTCAAAATCAGCTGATCGAATCAGAAAAACTTGCGGCCTTAGGTGGTTTGGTTGCAGGTGTGGCCCATGAAGTCAATACCCCTCTGGGGATTTCAACGACTGCGGCATCGATGGTTACAGAAGTGATTACAGAGTTGAATCAGGCGTTCGAATCACAGAGCCTGACCAGCACCCAGTTTGCCGATTTGATGCAAAAAATGGCAACAAGCAGTGAACTGCTGGAAAATAACCTGAGCCGTGCCAGTAAACTGATTAAAGACTTTAAGCAGACAGCTGTTGATCAGGTTTCTGAGAGTCGTAATCATTTTAATATCTCTCAGGTATTGCACTCTTTACTCTCAAGTCTTCATCCGGAAACCAGAAAAATTCCGGTTCACCCGGTGATATCCGGTGATACAACACTGGAAATGAACAGCCTGCCCGGCGTTCTGACGCAAGTGATATCCAATCTGGTTCTCAATAGTGTTAATCATGCTTTTGAACATTGTGAACAGCCGGAGATTCATATCAGATTCCATGAAGAGAATGAAAATATTATCTTTGTCTACACAGACAACGGTGCGGGTATTCCTAAAGAATTACATCAAAAGATTTTTGAACCATTTTTCACCACGAAACGCGGCAAAGGCGGTTCAGGGCTTGGATTAAATCTGGTATTTAACCTCATCAGACAAAAACTGAAGGGACAACTCGATTTTGAATCAGAACCAGGGGAAGGCGTACAATATACATTAACTATCCCAAAAGAATTAACCATCCCAAAAGAATTGAATCACTAACCTGATGACAAAAAAGAATGCCTTCGTTCAGAAAAACAATGAGAGCAAAACAACCTGACAGGAACCGGGCCGGGTATAAGCGCAAGTAAAGCAGATCTGTCATACACCAAAATGTCAGACAAGCAGTGTGACATCATCGTCAGCGTAAGAAGCGTCGCTCGTCTCATTGTCAGACCGGGAAACAACCTTGTGGGAGTAGACTTCCCCAATCCGGCTCACAGCAGCACAACCCGCTGAAATTGCAGTATTGACAGCACTCGTCTCCCCTTCAAACTTCACTGTAATCACACCATTGCTCTTAGTGAGTTCATACCCTATCAGGACGATATTCGCTGATTTAATCGCTGCATCAGCCGCTTCAATTGCGGCGGTTAATCCTACCGTTTCAATCATACCCAAACTTTGTACAGACATATGTTTTTCCTGTTTATATACTCAATTCCTTCACTTCCTGATTCGGTCCTGTCCAGCATCAAAACCACCCGAAAAGTGAGCCACTACCAGTGTTCAGGGCTTTTAAACTATCATGGTTATTTTTGTTTACCCTATGCGCATTTATATATTCAACAGACCAACAGATTGACCTCTGCTGAAAACAGATCATCACCGCAAGACACAAAACACATAAACTATTAGTCGAAAAGTTCCTCCGTCGCCAACTTTCATCCTACGTCAGAACAAATGTGTTTCATTTTATTAACTTAAATCAAAATCAGAGCGGATAAGCATCTGTTTTTGAATGAATTCAATCCACAGAAGCAATACATTCATCACGTTGAATCAGAATCAGTCAGGTCTGTTAATCTTTGGTTTCAGTTTCCGGCCGGAATCAGCGATGCAAGGCATTAGACGAAATACTGTGAAATCACAATATTGAGCTGAAATCAGTTTTTACCAGTACATGCAAAGTAAGCACTCTGAAAGGCTTGTACCAGTATGTATATCCTGTAGCAATACGCATGTCATTTAATATATATCTAACCTATTGCAGATGAAATAATAAATCTCTTTCTAATTACTGATTTTTTGTATGTCATCACACTATTACAACCCGTTACATACAATATCGTGTCGGGTATAGATAAATTCGTGAATAAGTTTGTAAGAGCATCTTGTTAGGCTTTGACTTAATGGACCTGTTTGATTATTCTCATAGGATTATACCTTTTATTGGTATAACAAATTATCACTATCACTTCGGGAGCGGAGCCATTATGGATACAAGCTGTAAGCTATATCACAAGATTGCTAACGTATTTAAGCAGGAAATTCAGGAAGGCAAATATCAGGTTGGTGATATGTTACCCGCTGAAAGAGTCATCTCTGAACAAATGAGTGTCAGCCGTACAGTTGTCCGTGAAGCCATGATCATGCTCGAAGTTGAAGGTTTTGTTGAAGTCAGAAAAGGTTCTGGTATCCGTGTAAAAAATCAGCGCGGGAATATGAGCGTCCCGGCGGAAGATGTGACATCAAGTTTCTTCCTGAGTTGTGGTCCTTTTGAATTACTTCAGGCAAGACAGCTTATCGAAAGCAATATTGCTGAGTTTGCAGCCATTCAGGCCAGTAAGCAGGATCTGGTGTCCCTGATGCGAATTCAGGAACAGGCGAAAGGCGAAGACAGAGCCAGAGACTCGCACTGGGATAAAGAATTTCACATTCAGCTTGCCCGTTGCACACAAAATTCTGCCTTGGTGCATATTGCAGAATTACTCTGTGAACAACGGGAAAATAATCCTTACTGGAAAAAAATGCATGAACACATTCATGATGAATCTATCAAAAGTTGGTGTGATGAGCATGATGAAATTCTGAAAGCTTTGATTCAGCGTGATCCAAAAGCAGCTAAACTGGCCATGTGGAAACATCTTGAAAATACCAAAGAGATGCTGTTTAACGCAACCAATGATGATTACGATCGCTTCCTTTATTCTGAAAGCCCGATTCTGGATATCACCGAATAATCCAAACCAGAGTCAAAAACACTAACCAGCGAGAAAAGCACTCAGGAAACCACATCACAGCGGGTTAACTCATTCTTCTGTCCCGGTCACCAGCACTCATCCTGTAATGATGCCGGCAAAATGCAAAACGTCATTTTTACATACAAAATAAAAACACCCTGCCTGTCATACCGGATATACCTGTATGACCGCAGAGTGTCATATTAAATAAAACATCAGTTCCAATGAAGGCCCTTAAAGTGTTACACCACTTTTGAACACTGCAATTTCACGGAAATTGTTTTTCTCATTACGTGTTGGTTCACCGTTCACATGCGTGACAACGACCTCAATGAAACGGTTGAGCAGCGCATCCATCGACTCGCCTTCTACCAGTGTGCCAGCATTAAAGTCAATCCAGTGTGGTTTACGCCCGGCCAGATTGCTATTGGTTGCAATTTTCATTGTCGGAACCGGCCCGCCATAAGGTGTTCCCCGCCCGGTCGTAAATAAAACCATATGACATCCGGACATAGCCAAAGCACTGGTGGCAATCGCATCATTGCCCGGTGCACTGAGCAGATTCAGCCCCGGTTTCCGCAGGCGTTCCCCATAGCGAAGCACATCAATCACATTACTTTGACCTGCTTTTTGTGTACAGCCTAACGATTTCTCTTCCAGCGTTGAAATTCCCCCGGCTTTATTCCCCGGAGAAGGATTCTCATAAATCGGCTGACGGTGGTCGATAAAGTACTGTTTAAAATCATTGACCATCGAGACTGTATGATGGAAAACCTCTTCATTTTCACACCGGCTCATCAGAATTCTTTCCGCACCAAACATTTCAGGGACTTCGGTCAGGACACTGGTTCCGCCATGGGTGATCAGATAATCCGAGAACTGCCCCAGAAGCGGATTCGCTGTGATTCCGGAAAAACCATCAGAACCACCACACTCAAGACCAAATTTCACTTCACTCAGTGTGCCAGGCTCGCGCTGATCTGTTTTCATCACAGCCAGCAACTCTTTCATTAACGCGATACCATGCTCTGCTTCATCATCATGCTTCTGGCACACCATGAAACGAACCCGTTCACGGTCAAATTCACCCAGTGTTTCTTCGAACACAGATACCTGATTATTCTCACAACCCAGTCCGACAACTAAAATTCCGCCGGCATTCGGATGTTTCACCAGATTCTGTAACAGTGTCCGGGTATTCAGATGATCATCTCCCAGCTGGGAACAACCGTATTGGTGTGTAAAAACATGGATACCGTCAATGGCTGAGAGATCTTCTTCCTGCTCCAGCTCACGCTTCATCATATTCGCGATGGCGTTCACACAGCCTACCGTCGGAATAATCCATAGCTCATTACGAATACCAATATCACCATTCTTCCGCCGGTATATTGAAACCGGCGCATTCTCTATTTCAGAAGAAACAGACTGGAAATCAGGCTGGTATTCATACTCATCAAGATCATTCAGATTCGTTTTTATATTATGGGGTGAAACATGTTCACCCACACTAACAGAGGAAGTTGCATGTGCAATTGGTGAACCATATTTGATCACCAAATCACCCTCACTGAAATCCTTCAGAGCCACCTTATGGGCCTGTGGAATATCCTGCTTCAGATGAACTAATTCACCTTCAACGGTTATCTCTTCTCCGGCTTTCAAATCACATAATGCAACTGCAACATTATCGCCGGGATGAATTTTAAATAATGATGCCACAATCAATCCTCAATCTGACTTAAAGCCTGACGAACACCAGACTGCCTGATCGCTTCGATATTCGCAGTCACCTGTTCTGTCAGCCCTTCAATTAATGACAAATTTTGTCCCCAGTGTGATGTATTTGCCAGAACCTGCTCCACTAAAGCTTTCACTTTCAGATCACCTGCATTTACTTTCGCCCAGATATCTGCATAAAAATCCAGCCAGTGTTGGTCATCAGCAAGAGGAAACTCTCCATCTTCCCGCTGACCATTATAGAAACTGATAAGTGCAGCCAAAGCGAAAGTCAGACGTGCAGGCAAGCGGTTATATTTCTGCTGGAACGACACAAGCTGAGGCAGAATACGTGTCTTATATTTGGTCATACTGTTCAGAGCAATCGACAACAGCTGATGCTTAATATATGGATTACGGAACCGGTTCAGTACATCATTCGCAAATCCTTTCAATTCATCTTCAGGCAGAGATAATGTTGGAATAATCTCATCAAAAATGAGTGACTGAAGGTAAGCTTCCATCTGTTCATCCGCCAGACTCTCACCAACCGTATCAATACCAGCCAGAAATGCCACAGGGACCAAAGCAGTGTGCGCACCATTCAGGATCGCAACTTTTCGCTCTTTGTATGGTTTAATGTCATCAACAACTTTGATATTTAATGCCTGTGATTCATTCAGCTGATCAAGACAAAGCATCTGATTCAGTTCCTGTGGTCCCTGAATCACAAACAGATAAAAGTGCTCCGCACAAACCATAAAGGTATCCTGATAGCCAATCTGTGCTGTCAGTGCTTCACTTTCATCTCTTGGATAGCCTGTCACAATCCGATCAACCAGTGTTGAACAAAATGTATTGGCTTCGTTGACCCATACGGCAAACGCAGCAGGCAGATCCCATAATTCAATATATTGATGAATGATTGCTTTTAATGCATCGCCATTGTAGTCAATCAGTTCACATGGCACGATGATCCAGCCTTTGTCTTCTGCGCCATCAAAATGAGTAAAACGCTCAAACAACATTTTTGTCAGTTTAGCCGGGAAACTGCTTGGTGGTGTATCTGCCAGCTTATCAGAATCGACATAAGCAATACCCGCTTCCGTCGTATTAGAAAAGATAAAACGAATCTCTTCATTCTTAGCCAGATCCAGCAAGGTATCAAAATTTTTATACGCTGAAATTTCCCGCGTAACACTTGAGATAATCCGGGTATCAGAAACAGCTTTGCCCTGTTCATTCAACCCGCGGATAAATGTGGTATACAACCCATCCTGTGTATCCAGGCTTGGTGGAAAATCACTATCAATCGGACGAACAACAACAACACCGGCATTCAAATCTGTCAGTTCATTGAGGTGGTCGATTTGCCAGTCAAGGAAAGCCCGTAAAAAGTTACCTTCCCCGAACTGGATAATTTTTTCAGGATAATTGCGATTTTCAAAATCGGTTCTGTTCAATTGCTTCATTTGTGTTATTCCAATCAGGTTAAGGTTACTTTTTATTTTGAATACCAAAGTACTGTTTTGCATTGTGGTAACAGATATCTGAAACCATCTTGCTTAATAAATCGAAGTCATTCGGCGCTTCACCATTTGCAACCCAGTTACCAATCATTTCACACAAGATACGACGGAAATATTCGTGACGGGTATAAGACAAGAAGCTACGGCTGTCCGTCAGCATACCGACAAACCGGCTCAGCAGTCCCAGCTGCGCAAGCTGTGTCATCTGACGTTCCATGCCATCTTTTTGATCATTAAACCACCAGCCGGAGCCAAACTGAATTTTCCCTGGTGTGCCACCGCCCTGGAAGTTACCGCACATCGTAGCCAGTACTTCGTTATCACGCGGATTCAGGCAGTAAAGAATGGTTTTAGGCAGCAGGTCTTCACGATCAAGCGCATTCAGCAGTTTTGCCAGCGGCTGAGCAACCAGTCCATCATTAATCGAGTCAAAACCAGTATCCGGGCCCAGCAAGTCAAACATGCGCTGATTGTTATTTCGCATTGCACCGATGTGATACTGCTGTACCCAACCCCGTTTCGCGTATTCTTTACCAAGGAAAACCAGTACAGCCGTCTTAAACTGAGCCGCTTCAAACTCAGATACATCACCACCAGCCAAACGCTTCTTCAGAATCGTATCCAGTTCTTTATCTGTCGCTTCTTCATAAACAACCGTATCCAGTGCATGATCAGAAATACAGCATCCATGCGCCGCAAAATGCTCCAGACGTTTTGTCAGCGCATCACACAGACTGTCAAAGGAATCGATTTCAACATCCGCGACCGAACCCAGCTGATGCATATAATCGGCAAAAGTATCCAGATGGATGTTGAATGCTTTGTCAGGACGCCAGCTTGGTAACATCTGCACTGAAAATGCCTTATCAGCAGCAACGGTTTTATGTGCAGACAGATCATCCACCGGATCATCCGTGGTGCCCACCATTTCCACATTCATTTTCTGCATGATAGAACGGGCTGAAAACTCAGGCGTTGCCAGCATTTCATTACATTCATTCCAGATGCGCCCGGCTGTATTTTCGTTCAGGTTTACACCTGTTATACCAAATGGTCGACGCAACTCAAGATGAGTCCAGTGATAAATTGGATTTCCTAAAGTTGCAGGCACTGTTTTTGCGAATGCAAAGAACTTCTCTTTGTCACTGGCATCCCCGGTACAAAAGCGCTCATCAACACCATTACTACGCATCGCCCGCCATTTATAATGGTCACCACGCAGCCAAATATCAGTCAGATTTGTAAACTTGTAATCATCTGCGACCTGAAAAGGTGGTAAATGACAGTGATAGTCAATAATTGGAAGGTCAGCAGCAACATCGTGATAAAGACGCTGCGCTAAATCAGTTGTGAGTAAGAAATCAGAACAAAGAAAAGGTTTCATAATCTACAGGCCCATTTGTCATACCAATAGTGTTAATTTACAATCAAAGGGATAATTAATCAAATATCTTTAAAATTAAAACAAACACTTAAAAACCATATAGTTAGAATAACAATCAAGTTTTTGTATGTTTTATAAGCACAAATCTGTTAATCTGATCATATATATTTTTATCAAAATTCTACCGGGATCTCATAATTTGATAAGAAAGAAGCACGAAGTTATCACACCAATGATTTATTAAAATGAAAGTACGTTCTTTTTTGTATACCGAAAGGTGAAAATAAGAAAAGGATATGATCTTTTGCCTGATTGCAGATAAATACGCCCCAGGCAAAAAGTAAAGACATGCATCCCGCCGACGTAAGATGAGGATGAATCAAAAAGAAAGGATTACTTCCAGAGCTGCCTTGACACAGGGGCAACAGGTTTTTCTGCAGCTAAGCTACAGCGAGTGAGCGCTTCATAATTTGCAATCTGACTTTCAGTGTCTGCGTTTATATCAACAGTCATTATCCCAGAGTTAGCATATGCAACAAAAGCACGGATGCAACACGATTGATCGTTCTGACGCACCGTCGCCAGAAACGGGGGAAACATCCCTTGCACTGACAGCAAATACCGCCCCTCAGAATCAGTCAGGACCTTTGTTGTTTTGCCGCAACTATCAGTCACAACGACATGGGCAGGAAAGCTCAGATCGGGCAAAGAAACGGTACCTTGCAGCACATATTGATCTTCAGCCTGACTTTCTGGATGCCATCCAGACAAAATCGTATCAGCAGTATAGCGTTTCATCTGATCAGGGCTGAGCTGAGGACGCCCCTTATCAGAAACCACACCGGGCCCGGTATTTCCGTACTCCCAAAAACGGGAGTCTTCAGGATAGAACCAAATCGTCTCCTGATTTTTATTCCGTCCGCCCATTTTATCCCAGCCGTATAAATGCTTATCGACATCACAGCAGAGAAAAGCAGCATGACCTACTGCATCCGGGTCAGCATAGTGACCATCATCAAACTGAGTGGTCGGATGCCATGGGCGGCCCAAACCATAACTTCCATCAGGCACCCGCTCTTCTCTGGAAAGACAGCAGCCTTTAAATACAAAACCAAATTCCTGATCAATAGATGTACAAGGTGCGACAAGATAACCATATGGCTCGTCAGAGCTCACATCATCCCGGTTTCTGGCGACGATTTGACAATCTTCAAATAACGCCGTTCCACCGCCAAAAATGAAATCTACAGTGCCTGTGATGAATGATTGATGAATATATGTCCGGCCGGCATAAAGGTATAAAGTGTCGTGATAACTCACCAAGCGAATATTGTGTAAATGAACTCTGTCTCCCCTGTGTGCAACGAGTAAAGCAACGGCTTGAGTATGCGTCAGCTTCGTCGGATCACCATCTGATTTTTTCTGATTCCCCGGAAAATCAAACCCATTTTCAATCGTCAGTGTACGGGCTGAAAAATCTGGCGCATTGACACTGATGGTCCGGCTGCCAAAGGTCGCAAATTTTCTTCCGGACGAGTCAATCATACCATTCGCAACCGATGCCGTAATAATGGTCCGGTCGCGATCTTCTCCCACTAAAACAACACGGGGACGGTTAATTTCAAAGCTTTCCTGATAAATCCCTTTGCGGATAAAAATGACATATTCAGAACTATCCTGAGGCGCATGTTCAAGGGCTTGCCGGACAGAAGAAAAGTCACCTTCTCCATCCTGAGAAACAATCACATCATAAAATGAAAATAAGCTCATAGACTATCCGGTTTTGTTATTTTTGAGTGAAGTGATGACAGAACATCACGCTCTAAACAGCTATTACGCGCCACGCTGGTAACGAGGCAGATTTCGATAAGCAGACCTTCCGCGCCGTGAGGACGCGGCGGAGCCTCAGGGTTGGGGTCATGCGTGCAGTGTTCGATATCTGCCGGAGTACAATCAGGAACAGGTATTAGTGGAAATAATCCACCTGCATCTTCAGATCTTCGGCATCCTTCTCCAGAGACTCAGCACTTTCTGAAGTTTTCAGGCTGATATCCCGGCTTTCCTGATTCAGCTGGCTAATTGCTGAAGCACTATTTGAAACCTGCACAGAGACCTGAGCCTGTTGGTCGACAATGGTCGTGATCTCTTCAGCCTGAGAGGCGATCGCATTGACCTGCATCGCAATTGACTCAAGTGCAGTGCCGGCTTCCCGGGATTCTTCCAGCACTTTATTCGCCTGCATCTGACTTTGTTCAGTGGATGCAACAGCATCACTGGTTGAAGTTTTAAGCTGATTAATGATATCAACAACATTTTGCACTGATGTCTGTGTCCGCATCGCCAGAGTTCTGACTTCATCTGCAACAACAGCGAACCCCCTTCCCTGATCTCCGGCTCTTGCCGCTTCTATTGCTGCATTCAGTGCCAGTAAGTTGGTCTGCTCAGCAATTTCATCGATCATTTGTGTCACACTATGAATACTCTCACTTTCTTCACTCAGTTTTTGAATGACCTGAGATGAACGCGTGAGCTGTTCATTCAATGCGGCAACGTTATCACAAACAGAACCAACAACCGAAAGACCGGACTGCGTATCCTGATTCGCTTCCCGGACATTTTCAGCTATGGATTCAACCTGTTGGGAGACAGATTCAGCCGATGCAGCCATCTCTTCAATCGCAGTGACAACCTGTTCCACCTGTTGCTGCTGAACATCCAGCTGTTTTAAGCTTGCACCCGCATCATGGGCGACACTCAGTGACTGCTGGCTGACTCTGCCACTGGTTTCCCGTATTTGTGCCACAAGCTGATTGAGATGAGCCGCCATCCCTCTGACGCCCTGAGATAAAATCGTCATCTCATTATCAGACGGTTTTTCATCAACAGCGATGTTTAAACTGACCTCACCTTCACCAAGTCGCTCCATATATTGAGTTAATTTTTTCAGAGGTCTTAATGTCCGGTGAATAATCAGGGTCATCAGGATATAGGTTGCAAATCCAACGCCAACTGAAATTGCAGCAATAATAATGAGCAGTGTCCGGCTATCCTGCGTAATTTCGCTGGTCCATGTGCCGCCAAGCAACACCCAGTTCCAGCCCGGAACCTGCCGGTAAACCATGTATCTTTCTTTTTGTTCTCCGTTGATTGCAACCGGAAAACGTAAAATACCTTCCTGAGACCCCTGAATCGAGGTAAATGGTCTTTTTCCATCGGCATCAATAAAGTCTGTCATCTTCTTCTGAGTCCCCGTCCCGTCAACAGAGCCCAGTAAATAGGTACCAAATCGCGCAGTATGATTGTCAGCAACAACCGTCTCACCGGTGTCTCCCCAACGCACATTTTTCAATGAATTCAAAATCGCTTCGGTTGCTTTTTGAACCGGTAATGCAATCATGACAATTGCACCAACAGTATTATCTTCGTCCACAATCGGATCATAATAAGTCATATAGGTATGACCAAACATTGACACCTGCGTAATATATGGCTGGCCACTCTTCAGCTTTTGATACCCCGGATAAGATGAATCTAAAATTTTATTAATATTTCTTTTGTCTTCACCATCCTTCTGCGAACTGGCAATACTGAACCATGCATCGCCGGTTGAAGAGTACAAAGTAACGAAAGCGCCGGTGTCTTCGGTAAAGATATCAACTAAATCAGTATTATTGACTAGTGGCAAACCATATAAATCGATGTTTCTTATTTTCTGGCCGGCATAATCAATGATCTCTTTCTGGACTTCAAAACCAGCCAGATAACCATTCTCAAATGTTGAGCTCAAAATCCGGGTGGTTTCAACATAAGCATTAAACTGTCCGCTGACAGTTTCAGCGACTGCGTTCAGTTTGGATTGTTGTTCACTGAGAGAGGATTGCAGCAGGATTTTCGATGCGTTCTGGTAAACAATTGTCGCGGTGAAACTGAAACCAATGAGTAAGCAAAAAATAATAGCAAGCTTAAGCTGAAGACCAACACTTCTGTTCTGGTAAGATGAAATCATAAATTGCCTCCATAATTCAATTTCGACACATCACACCAACTGCTCACCTGTAAAACTTCATTCCATGAAGTGACAGATGATTCTTGTATCCTCACCCCGGAAAGTACAACAATCATTTCCTGTATTACAGGCACATAATGCATCATTTATGACTTAAATTTCAGTAAACTCTGTTTTTTTTATTATCAGCAAAGGGCTACTTCAAGTCATTGAAGCAGCCCCCAGATCTACAATGACTTAATTGAGATCGCTATCATTTTCGATAATTTTTTCTATCTTCTGTACCGCTTTGCTGTAAGCAGATGCAGTGCCGGATGAAACATACGCTGCTTTTTTCAGCTTATTCAGTTTCATTGCCGGAATTTCGTGGCCGTTTTCATCTGTGGTATGACCTTTAGAAATAAAGTGGTTGTGCTCTTTCTTAAACGCATTCACAACATCACTATACTGGCTGGTCACATAGAAACGATAAGAACGGTTGTTCTCAAACGTACCCTGTTTAACTTTGCTTGAATAAGGACTCTTACGGAACAGGAAGTTGAAACGCTTGTTATCGATTGAAACGTTGTCATCGACAGTAAACGTCCCTGGGTTAAAGTTATCTGTAAATCCGTCCATGCTGTTATGGAATGACAGATTACCTTTCACCACATGTGGTACAGGCAGACCTTCCCCACCGAGTTTGAAACCGTTTCCTCTCGTTCCGCCTTTTTTGTTCTTCATCTTCATGGTTTGACCATTCATATAAGCAACAGAGTCAATAATAGTCACCGCACCATTCGGACCATCTTCCACTTTGTTGAATAAATCATAACCATCATCGATGTTATGGTGTGAGACACAGCGAATCAGTGTATTACCTTCACCCACACGCATTTTCACAGCAAAACCATCAGCGTTGATTTGTGGTTTATCCATGTTGTTATAGCTTTCACTGTCACGAACCACGTTGTAACTCGCCCACAATGCTTTACCGACCTTCTTCGTGGAAGAAATCTGAAAACCTGTATCCGGTGAGTTATGTGTCAGCATGTGATCAAAGTTGTTATGACTGCCATGGACGATTGTTCTGGCACCATCAACCTCGAGTTCAGATACATTCCAGTAGTTCCCTTCATGCATGTAAGTCCCGGTTAGTTTTACACCTTTCCGGGCTTTCAGGGTTTTACGGGCATTGGCTGTCCCACTGGCAGAAACAGGAATAGTCAGTTCATCAGTATAAACACCAGGCTCCATAACAATGGTGCCACCCGGAGGTAACAACTTCACGGCGGTGGCCAGGTCCAGACGACCTTTGGTTCCTTTTGGATTTACGACCAAACGCATTGGATTAGCAATCACTTTTCTGACAACCGTATATTCATCTGTGATAGTTTTATCAGAAGGCCCTTCCGATGGTGTAAACGTCACAGCGACTTTCGTTTTTGTCCGGGTCAGCTTCGTCGGATAACTAAACATTTCTCCGGCTTTAACTGCCTGATCTTTTACCAGCACCTTGCCATTTTGAGTCGCAGAGAATGAACCTGAATAATTTGCACGAGCCTGAATAACATATTGATTCACTGTAGAAACAGAAGATGAGGCACGTTGCATTAATGGCGCAACCGCTTTAGGCACATACCGGGGAGTCTCAACAGTATGTGCTTCGGAAAGCTTCAGTTTCACATCACTGACATGAATTTTTGCATTCCGGGAAGCAAAGAAGCCGACATATTGATAATCCGGATCCTGCATCTCAACAATGTTTGCATCTGCGCCTTTCACATTGTAACTTTTGTTTACCGTACCATTATCATAAGTCACTTGATAACCGGTATCAGTCCGGGTCAGCGTCATGTGATATGGTTTATTTTCTCCATAAGTGACGCCTTTGATGAACTCTTTTTTGCTCATCTTGTTATGCGCAGTTCCCCATGGTTGGTAAATTCCCTCACGATAGGCAGCGTTAATATTGATTAAGCCATTATTCGCTTTTTTGTTGGCCCGCAGCAGGTTCATCACCATATTGGATGCGGCAGGAAATTCTTCCAGTCCTTCTGGTTGAGGATTAAGTCTTGGCTTACCCAAAATATCACGCACCATCAGACCTGCACCTTCCTGACGGTTCGGTCTTGAACCGGTTTCAGGCCCGAATTGCTCCAGAACAACCGTTGCAGATAATGTAAAATTCACATCCGTAGGCAATTTGGTGTAATAGAAAGTTACACCTTCATGAGAGTTGGCGATTTTTCCGCCACGACTTTCAATGGTAAATTGGTTCGCAACCGGACCAGCCTGTACCGGCTTACCATTGACAGTCACCTGATTTGTCCCGACTTTTTCAGGCAAAATCGTTGAACCGAAGTTTAAATCCGTTGATTGCCCGAATGTGATTGCCTGCCAGGTCAGGTTATCACTGTTTTTGATATAGTCCGCTGTTGATTGATGAGTACTACATGCTGCTACAACAAGAACAGATGAAAGTACTAATGGGACTTGTGCTATTTTCATAATCAGCCACCTTGATGAGAACTGGCTTATTCCGGAAATCAACCAGAATAAGCCATGAAGAAATGAGAAAAAGAGGTTTGCTTATCAGAAGTTATATTTCACACCGACACGGAAACGAGGACGCCATTTGTCATTCGCACTAACCATATCACCGTTGAACTCATATTTATCGCCAGATTTATAGGGTTTGAAACCAATCTCGGCATATGGACGCCAGCCACTCTCAAGACCTTTATATTCCCCTTTGAAGTTCAGCTCAGAGAACCAGGATTTTTTGTCTTCCCAACGAGGACCAGAGGCATCTTCGTTAAATGTGTAATCAAGAGATGCACCAAATTTCCAGTTTTCAACACCACCGTAACCCGCGCCAAATGTCCAGCGGTTGTAATGACCGTTACGTGCATCGACTTTGTTTTCATAGTGGTAACGGTGACGGAACGAAACTGACCAGTCGCTGTTGACTTTATAGCCCAACGTTAAGTTAAACTGATGACCCACACGATCAGACTTAGATTCCCATTTATACTGAGGCTTCAATGACCACTTATCATTAATTTTGTAAACGTAACTGACATTGGCCTGGTTACCATTACCTTTTTGTTCACCAAAAGCATCTTCATTACCGCTTGACCACTTTGCTTCAAGCCCAAACCCAATCCCGTTTTTAAAACGATGAGTAACCTGAAAACGATCAGCATGTGATGCTTTCTGGCCATCATATCTCGGCACAAATTCATGACGAACATCTAAAGTTGCAGCCTGAGCAGCTAAACTAGTTAAACCGAGTAACACTGCGGACACTAAAATTTTTCTTTTCATAATGAAACACCATTTCACTTTATCGGATTCGAGATTTCAATTTAATTAAATTCTTAAAAAATCAAACACCCGGAGACAAAATATGTGATCCAGAGTTCATTGTCAGAATTAAAAAAAAGTTGAATTGTGATCAACCTTAAATACAGCTCGGGATGATATAAAACATATGGCATATATTATATATAAATTACATTCATTCAGATGATTTCATTTTTAGTGATGTTGATAGTAAAAAAACAACGTAAGTCAGACTAAGCTATAAAGACAAATAAAGCAGGGGATGTGATATTTAATAATAATATCAATAAAAACAGAAGATTAGGATAAAAACCATGACGTTGCAATACGTGGATTTAGTTGTTATTTTACAACGTTTTTCATGGTTATTAATAATTCAATCACTAAAAATTTGATTAATTTTTTTGATTTCAATCAAGTTATTTATATTTTTAATATCTATGTCGATATTAGAAAAACACACCTTGTTCTTTTGAAAAGACCTTGATATGCAACCACATTATAATTAATAAATTGACCTGAATCACTATTGGTTTTCATTTTTATATGAGACCAATATAAAAAGATAAAACTGCGTTTCATTATTTTTATTGATAATTTAAAAAAAATATAATTATCGATCACAATTATTACATGAATCAGTGGAAGTTAATATTTCATCCTAGTTTAATGAACACAGAAACTGAAATGTGACCCGGTATTTGTTTCCTACTTTTCAGTAAGTAATCTTTAATTAATCGAGGATAAGAAAATGTATGAAAGTCGCAAGCTGGGATTGGCATACTTATCACCCTTCATAATAGGGTTGGTATTGTTTACTGCCTTTCCATTTGTGTCATCGTTTTTGATGAGTTTTACCAATTACGATCTGATGACAACCCCGGATTTTATTGGTCTCGAAAACTACCAATATATGCTTTTTGAAGATGATGTCTTCTGGAAATCAATGAGTGTGACGTTCATGTACGTTTTCTTAACGATTCCGGTCAAACTCGCATTTGCTCTGTTTATTGCGTTTCTTTTGAACTTCAATCTCAAAGGTATTGGTTTTTTCCGGACTGCATATTACATCCCGTCTATTCTGGGAAGTAGTATTGCAATCGCCGTTTTATGGCGCGCCCTGTTCGCCATTGATGGTGTCCTCAACCAGTTTTTGGGCTTCTTCGGTGTTGACCCGATTAGCTGGCTGGGTGAGCCGTCTTTTGCACTGTTTACAATTACGTTGTTACGTGCGTGGCAGTTTGGCTCTGCGATGGTGATCTTCCTGGCAGCATTACAAAATGTCCCGAAATCACAATACGAAGCAGCCATGATTGATGGTGCAAGTAAATGGCAAATGTTCATGAAAGTAACAGTGCCACTGATCACACCGGTTATCTTCTTTAACTTTATCATGCAAACGACTCAGGCTTTCCAGGAGTTCACCGCACCATATGTTGTCACTGGTGGTGGTCCGATGAAATCCACCTATCTGATTTCACTCTATATTTATGAAACTGCCTTTAAGTTCTTTGATATGGGCTACGGTAGTGCGCTTGCATGGTCGCTGTTTGTTGTTGTGGCAATATTTACTGCCATCACATTCCGGTCATCCAAATATTGGGTGTTCTACTCTGGCGACAAAGGAGGTAAATAATCATGACTTCAACTACAGTTTCCTCAAATCAGGCTGTCATTGAGCGCAACCTGGAAAATGAACGAACAATACGCCGCGAGAAAATTAATGCTTTTGTTCGTTATACAGTTCTTCTGATTGTTGGTCTTCTGATGTTATATCCGCTTTTATGGATGTTCTCAGCTTCAATGAAGCCCAATCATGAAATATTTTCGTCCATGAGTTTAATTCCGGAACATATCAGCTGGGAAGGTTTTATCAACGGCTGGAAAACCGGAACGGAATTTACTTTCGGACACTACATCATTAACACGTTTGCCTATGTAATCCCTAAAGTCGTATTGACGGTAATTTCTTCAACAATTGTTGGTTATGCTTTTGCACGATTTGAAATTCCCTGGAAAGGATTTTGGTTTGCAACACTGGTTGCCACTATCCTGCTTCCACAGTCAGTATTATTGATTCCTCAATATCTGATGTTCCGTGAAATGGGTCTGTTAGATAGTTATCTGCCACTTTATTTGCCAATGGCATTTGCAACACAAGGCTTCTTTGTCTTCATGCTGGTTCAGTTCCTCCGGGGTGTACCAACAGATATGGAAGAAGCTGCCATGATCGACGGGTGTAACTCATTCCAGGTACTTTGGTATGTGATTGTTCCTGTGATTCGTCCTGCAATCATTTCCGTTGCATTGTTCCAGTTCATGTGGTCAGTCAATGACTTCCTCGGTCCGTTGATTTATGTCTCCAGTGTAGAGAAGTATCCAATTGCTCTTGCACTGAAAATGTCTATCGACGTCACAGAGGGCGCAAAATGGAACGAGATTCTGGCAATGGCCTCTATAGCAATTATTCCTTCAATCATGGTGTTCTTCATGTCACAGAAATATTTTGTTGAAGGTGTCACTAGCAGCGGTATTAAAGGTTAATTTTGGGGAGATAACACAATGGCTGAAGTAAAATTTAATAAACTAGAGAAAACATATTCAAACGGATTTAAAGCAGTTCACGGTATTGATTTAACCATCAACGATGGTGAGTTCCTGGTCATCGTCGGACCATCTGGCTGTGCAAAATCGACAACATTACGGATGTTAGCCGGGCTGGAAAATATCACAGGTGGTGAGATTCTGATTGGCGGGCGTGTCGTGAATAACCTGCCGCCGAAAGATCGGGGTATTGCCATGGTATTCCAGAACTACGCACTTTACCCACACATGACTGTGCGTCAAAACCTGGGCTTTGGTCTGAAGTTACAAAAGCTGCCGAAAGAAGAAATTAACCAGCGAGTCACTGATGCGGCAAAAATTCTTGAGATTGAAGAGCTGCTGGATCGTCTGCCAAGACAACTTTCCGGTGGTCAGGCACAACGGGTTGCTGTAGGACGAGCTATCGTCAAAAAACCAGAAGTCTTCCTGTTTGATGAACCACTATCCAACCTCGACGCAAAACTTCGGGCTTCAATGCGGATTCGGATTTCAGATCTGCACAAGCACCTGAAAGCAGAAAAACGTCCGGCAACAGCTGTTTATGTGACACATGACCAGACAGAAGCCATGACAATGGGTGATCGTATCTGTGTGATGAAACTTGGCGAAATTATGCAGGTTGATACTCCGGAAGAACTCTACAATAACCCGGTTAACATGTTTGTTGCAGGATTTATCGGTGCGCCTGAAATGAACATGAGTGATGTAAACCTGATCGAGGAAGATGGTGACTTAGCCATTGATATTGCCGGGCAAAAGCTGCATTTACCCGCAGATAAAGTACAAAACATCCGCAATAATGGATTCGGTAAAACCGTCTTAGGTATCCGCCCTGACAACATCACACTGTCATTAGCAGAAGAAACTCACCACGAGTCAGTACAAACGATTCAGGGTGACGTCATCCGGATGGAAAACATGGGACATGAAGTTTTTGTTTACTTTGGTATTGGACAAAATGAGTTCACGGCCCGTGTACCAATTGACGATGTGAAAGAAAAACTGAACATGGAGCTACGTAAAAATGTAACTTTCATGATCGATATGAACAAAGCGCATATTTTTGACAAAGAAACAGAAGTGAACATCTCTCTACCTATTCAAAAATAATAAATAGCTTGGAGGCTATCTCATGATTAAGAAAAGACTGTTAACAACACTCACCATGGTTGCACTCGGCACAATGACAGCGACGGCTGCTACTGCACAAACTGAGCTGCGTATGTCTTGGTGGGGGGGAAGCTCTCGTCACCAGGCAACATTAAAAGCTCTTGAAAAATTCCATGAGAAATATCCGGATATTGTCGTTAAAGGTGAATATACAGGCTGGAACGGTCACCTTTCCCGTCTGACCACTCAGGTCGCCGGGAATACAGAACCAGATGTCATGCAAACCAACTGGAACTGGCTGCCAATCTTCTCCCGGGATGGTAAAGGCTTCTATGATATGAGCCAAAAAGCGGATGTTTTGCATATCGGCAACTTCCCTAAACAGCCAATGAATATGGTTACAGTAAAAGGTAAGGTCAATGGGTTGCCAGTCAGTATTACTTCCCGTGTGTTTTACTATAACAAGGACAGCTGGGCAAAAGCTGGCGTGAAATATCCAACAACCTGGGAAGATTTCAACAAAGCTGGTCAGGCATTTAAAGCCAAGCTGGGCGATGGTTACTATCCATTGGTTGTAGAAGCTCGTGATGTTTTTGCAATTAACCGTTCTATCTTTATCCAGAAATATGGAAAGGATGTCATTAATCACAAGACAAATATGCTGAATCTGTCACCGAAAGAAATGACGGAATTCTTCCAGATTTATGTGGATATGGTGAACAATCATGTCTTTCCTTCAACCAAAGAGTTTGCTTCTTACGGTAAAGGAAACATGAACGAAATGCGTCCATGGATTGATGGTCACTTTGGTGGTCTGTATATGTGGAACACATCGATTAAAAAATATGCGGATAACCTTGAACCACCTCAGTCAATGGAGTTAGGTCCTTACCCAATGGCTCCGGGTGCAACTGATTCAGGTCTGCTGGCCCGCCCATCAATGATGTTCTCTATGGGTCGTAACACTAAGCACCCTGAAGCTGCAGCAAAACTGGTTAACTTCCTGCTGAACGATCCTGATGGTGTGGTTGCAATGGGACTGGCACGTGGTGTTCCATTGAGTTCAAGCGGTCTGGCTGCTTTGAAAAAAGCAGGAGAACTGGATGAAACAAGCTTACCATTCCAGGGCTACAAAATGGCACAATCACTGCCTCAGGTTATTCTGCCAACAGCCTACACTGATAATGCTCAGTTAATGGAACTGTTTGAAGAAGAGATGCAGCATCTGGATTATGGTCAGTCTGATGCCGCTAAATCTGCGAAAAACTTCATTCGCCGGGGTAACCGTGTACTACGCCGCATCGCTAAATAATTAGTCATGCGATAACCAACAGCACCCTCAACTGCCGGGGTGCTGTTTTATATCACTTTTTATATACCCATGACTGGCGTTACAGCCAGTGAAGATGAACACAAATTTATTCATTGAAGTCTTCAATTGCAGAAACGAAAGTCATTGCACCAACAATCTGAAATGAGACAAAAACCGATCAATATAAAAACCCAGGGTCTGTTGCCCCTGACAACAAAACAATAATTTCAGGAAAAAATAGAACCTCAATCATATAAGAAAAATATTAACTGACCATCTGTTATACCCTGCTCCCTGCACTATGTATGTTTTACGCTGAACGATCCGGAGAAAACCATGAACACACAAGCGTCTTTTCTGCCATTACTCACAGAATATTATCAACGAATTTATGCACGGGCACAGGCGAGCTCATCCCCTCTGCTTGCAGATGGTATTGATAGTTTAAATGACACCCCCGTATACTGGACCTATCCCGATGGTCAACAGGTTCCGATGAGTAATTTTGCCAGCCAGCAAAATTTTATGCGTGGATTATCAGCCATGAGTCTGATTACCGGGGACGAGCAATATCAGGCGCAGGCCAACCAGACCACGGAGTACTTCCTGACCCATTACACCGATAAAGAGAGTGGATTATTTCATTGGGGAGGGCACCGGTTTGTTCACCGGGATACAGGAAATATCGAAGGTCCGGCCAGTAAAGAATGTGTCCACGAACTCAAACACCATTTTCCTTATTACGAACTCTTACATCAGGTTGCCCCTGAAACCACCAGAAAATATCTGCAGGGATTCTGGGCAGCACATGTTCTTGACTGGCGTAAACTGGACCTCAGCCGCCATGGTGAATATGGGAAATCTTTCCCCGAAAATATATTCGGACAAACAGAACCCCAGCCAGTCGTCAACCCCAACCGTTGGCCGGAATTGCCCGAAACCATTGGCTTAACATTCGTGAATGCATCCACAGATCTGATTTATGCGGCATGTCACTACTATAAATACAGTGGGGACCAAAATGCGATCAAGTGGGCTAAACATTTATATCATCAGTTTGTTCTGGCACGACATCCAAAGACACGGATGCCGGTCTATCAGTTTTCATCACCGCTCCAGCGCGAACCAATCCCGGATGACGACCGGAACACATTCTCCTGGTTTGGTGACAGGGCAAAACGTCAGTTTGGACCAGAGTTTGGCGAAATTGCGCGCGAGGCTAATGTGTTGTTCAGAGACAGCTGGCCGGTTGTCGTTGACAACCCACTCGCTATTCTTGAATGTGCCCGTTTTCTGGCAGATGAAGAACTGACAGAATGGGCCATTGAAGGTATTAATGCCTATTTCCGTTATGCATGGGATGAATCGACCAATGAAATTATCCCGATGTGGAATAGTGGTCAGGATATGACAGGATATGTTTTCCCGAGAGATGGCTACTATGGTGATAAAGGAACCGAACTGAAACGGCAACCAACCGATCCTGCATATTTACTGACACTGGTGAGAGCCAGTGCTTTAAGTGAAAATGCAGATTTACGGACCCTGACAGCAAAAATGTTCTCCTGCTTTAAACTGGGGAAACTCGATTTACAAACACTGGAACCTGTCAGCCTCACTCCGAAAACTGAGCTTTGCTCACCTTATCTGGTATTTGCTTTACTGGAACTTGAACGCCTGACGAATAATAAGGCGCTGAGAAAACTGGCAGAACAGGTTGGTCACAATCTGGTGGAAAAACATTATCACCGCGGATATTTCCTGCCGGATTCACATCATCGTTACACCCGTCTGGATGATCCAACACCTTATGCATTAGTCGCACTGGAAGCGGCCCGTCAGGGCATTTATCACAAAATCCCTGTTGCAATATCAACCGGTGGCTATTTGCATGGCGATCAAAAGATCAACGGGGAAATTAAAGTTGTTTACGATCTTGACGTTATTTATAACCAAACCGTCAGTGATGAAGAAATTCATGCCGTAACAGAAAGGAATTAATGTGCCAGAAGACCCTCACGAATCAAACAATTCTTCTCATCCTGAGCATCAGTCTCAAACAGAGCCGGCACCCTCCCGGCTCCATTCTCTCCGTTTTCGCTACCGGCATAAAGTTCTGCTGAAACGCGACATCGCCCCCTTCGCATGGCCCATCACTATCGAACTCACCTGTGTTGTACTGATGGGAATGGTCAGCACGATCCTCGTCAGCCGGATTGGTAAAGCTGATACCGCAGCCGTCGGAGTCAGCGATAGTATTACATTTATCGTCATCTCTTTATTAAGCGCAACGGCACTCGGCGGCTCGGTTTTTATTGCTCAGAGTTTCGCCAAACATAACAGAAAACAATCAGTTCAGGGCGCTGTACACGCCATCAACCTGAATATCGTGTTCAGTTTATTTGCTTGCCTGCTAATCCATCTGTTTGCCCGGTCAATGCTTGCTGTGGTGGCGTATGGCGCAGAACATGAAGTCATTCAGCTAACTGAAATGTACTTAAAAACGATTTCATTCAGTTATCCGGCACTGGCGATTCTTTTTGCCGGAAGTGGAGTTCTGAGGGCTGTTGGTAACTCTCGTTTACCTGCTATCAGTAATATTTTGATGAATGTGTTCAATATCCTTATCAGTTATCCGCTGATTTATGGTTTCAGCGAATGGGGAATCGGAACATGGCAGGGCATGGGACTTCAGGGAGCCGGGGTTGGTATCACAATCGCCCGGTGGATTGGTGCCATGATGATTCTGACCTCTCTGGCGCGAAACCATACTTTAAATGTATCTTTTAAAGCTTATTTCCAGCCCTTTCAGCGCACGGTTTTAAAAGAGATTCTGAGTATCGGAATTCCGGCCAGTATCGAGTCGATCATGTTTAATTTCGGAAAACTGCTGACTCAAATGATGGTCGCCGGGATGGGTACCGCTGCCATGGCCGGGAATTTTATTACCTTCTCAATCACACTATTGCTTAACATTCCCGGCAATACACTGTCCATGACTTCAACAGTGCTTGTGGGTAAACGTTTGGGGCAAGACCGTCCAAAAACAGCCACGCAGGAAATGCGTCTGATTTTTTGGGTCGCAACAGGTTTACTGGCAATCATTGGTGTGCTCAGTATTCCTTTGGCGGAATCGATAGCCCGCTGTTATACCAGTGATCCGGAAGTCATCGAAGTCGTTGTCAGGCTATTGTATCTGAATGGGGCAATGCTGCCTGTATGGGCCGCTTCTTTTGTCTTGCCTTCAGCCTTTAAAGGTGCAAAAGACGTTAAATATAGTATGTATGTGGCGATTGCCAGTATGTGGGGTTGCCGGGTTGTGATTGGGTATTTACTGGGCATTATCTTTGAACTCGGTGTTTATGGTGTCTGGCTTGGGATGTTTGCTGATTGGTGGCTCCGTGGCGGGCTTTACTTCTGCCGTATGCTGAATCAAAGATGGCTGCTCAATTACCGTAAACAAAAAGCAAAAACAGCTATCCCCAAATAATCTGATAGTGCATGATTCATGTGTACAGGAATATAATCACTCTCTGGTGATGCATCACAAGCCACCAGAGAGTGTTTCACTTTAAATCATGTTTTTCATAAGAAAAAAAACAATAAACTACATATAAAAACCATGAACTTTTATTATCAGGAATACAATCAAATTCACTATGAATTTTTATTTTCAGGAATACAACCCATCTTGTTTTATTTAGTTATCACAGATATAAACCATTAATACCTGAATCATCCCTCAAATATACTCCTGTAAAATATAAAAACTGATTCAGAGGTATACTCATGACTCACTTTCCCCGAGCCACACCTTTCAACTGATACTGAGTCATCTACCTTCAGATCGTTTGGCGATCTCTGAAAACCCCACACAAGGCTATGTTTTAACGAAAAAATCACATCAATCATTCTGATAAAGTCATTCAGATAATTTGTTCAAGTACAAAACACTTATACGCTATACATCCCTTCACCCACTGAAATTTGCGATCAATGGCAAAAACTTACTTATATTTAATTGATAAAAATATATTTATATTATTTTACAGACTATTTTCCCGTTTAATGATATCGAAAAATAAAAATCATGAATATTGCTCTTTAAAATAGTTTGATATATTTTTCTGAATATCACCACACAAGTATAATAAATAAAAAGTCATAATAATTAATACGCCAGAACAACCAGAAGCAATGGGGTATAAACCATACTCTGTTAAAATAAATAAAATTTATTTTAATTTGAATAAAAAGTTCATAAACAGCGTCATAAAAGGATCACAGAGATGAGTAAAAAAAAGCAAGAATTCCAAATTAGCCGCCGGAATTTTCTGGCCTCTTCAGTTGGAGCATCTGTTGCTTTAAGTACCAGCAAAGTCTTTGGCTACAGCAACCTGATTTCAACACAAAGTGCTGAGCAGGAAACCAGAACACTGGATGAAATATATCAGGCAGCACTGGCAGAAGGCGGCAACCTGACAATCTACGCCGGCGGAGATTATGACGGGCAACAAGATTTCGTCCGTAATGCATTTAAAGCGCGTTTCCCTGATATCAATCTGAATATCGTGGTGGACTACAGTAAATATCATAACGTCAGATATGATAATCAATTCGAAACGGGCAATGTGATCCCCGATGTCGTTCAGCTTCAGCTCCTGGAAGAATTTGAACGCTGGAAATATCTGGACCGGCTTCATTGCTACAAACCTGCTGGTTTTGACAAAGTTTATCCGACTTTAAAAGATTGTGATGGTGCATGGACTGCCGCCATGATTATTGCCTTCAGTTTTGTTGTCGACAAAGATGCTCTTGGCTCAAACGCCCCGGCATCACCGGAAGTGCTGGCAAGTGGTGCATGGTCCGGCAGCATTGCCTCTGCCTATCCACATGATGATGATGCTGTCGCCTACCTGTATAAATGTTATACAGAAACTTATGGCCGGGAATGGCTGGCTGCCATGGCGGAGCAGGATATCTCGTTTAAACGTGGTTCACATACACCTGGCGTTGCCATTCGCCAAAAAGAAAAACTCGTGGGTATCGGCACGTCAGGGTCTCCTGTCACCAGTGCTGACAGCAACCTTCAATGGGTTTTACCTGAATCTGCGCCATTTATGGCCTGGGGCCAACGCGCAGCCATCGTGAAAAATGCCCGGAATATGGAAGCTGCCAAACTATATATGAACTGGATCATCTCTGAAGAGTTCCAGAGTAACAGAACATGGTCGGTACGAACCGATATCAAACCATCAAATGGTTTAGTTCCGATTTGGGATTACCCGAATGCCAATTTTGAGGGCTTCCCGGCCTTCATGCGTGACAGAGAAGAAGTTGAACTCTGGCGTCAAACATTTGCACTTTACTTTGGTGAAGTCAAAGGCGATCCGACACCGGGGTGGCTGGGTTTATACCCCGGTGCGTGAACAGCAACAAACACATAAGGGTATGCATTTATTCTCTCAACAGGTACAGTAAGTTCACTCTTTACTGATATTCCCGGAGACGATGTGAAAACCATTCCCTGCAAGGGGTGCCTGTTTGATCTTGACGGCACCCTGATTGATTCAATGGCCGCGGTTAACCGAAGCTGGTCAGCTTTAGCTCTCAGACACGGTCTGGTTCCTGATGAGGTTTTAAGTGTGATTCATGGCCGTCCGGCCAGTGAGTCAGTCGCAGAATTACTGGCCGGTAAACCGGACATCATCCAGAGTGAGATTGAATGGCTGAAGAAACAGGAAACAGAGGATACAGCAGGAATTACACCGCTGCCCGGCGCCATTTCAATGTTAAACAACCTGACAGAAAAACAGATCCCATGGGCTATCGTTACCTCCGGGAGTGAGCCGGTTGCACAGGCAAGAATTGCAGCAGCGGGAATCCCCCGGCCACAGATATTAATTACAGCTGATCAAATTAAACAGGGAAAACCCAACCCTGAACCTTATCTGTTGGGAGCTTCGCGGCTGAACCTGCAACCCGCAGAATGTCTTGTCTTTGAAGATGCGATTGCGGGCGTAAAATCGGGACTGGCCGCCCAAAGCACAGTCATCGGCTTATTAACCCATGCAACACCCGATATGCTAATGAATGTCGAATGTATTCAGGATTACCGGCAGGTGACAATTCACAAAACTGAACACGGCGCAGATATTCTGATTCAGTAAAATCCCAGAGCGTGTTTATCTTTCATAGCCTCCAGCAGGAACGGCGATGAAAGATAAACACGCTCTAGCCCAACATAATCATAGTTTGTTATCAAAGACAGCCCGGCAATGAACGGGCTGTCCTCAGTCCAGAGATTTCTTAAACCGGGCAGACGCAACTAACAGGCCAATCACCGTAAAACAGGCCATCCAAACTGCATCTTTCCACAAGTCAGCCAATGAAGCACCACGAAGGACAATACCGCGGATCATTCGCATAAAATGCGTTGCCGGTAAGACTTCGGCTATCCACTGCGCTTCTGTCGGCATGCCTTCGTAAGGAAACATAAAACCGGATAACAAAATGGATGGCAGCAAAATAAAAACGGTCATTTGCATTGCCTGTAATTGTGTACTTGCTATGGTTGAAATCACCAGTCCAAGTGTCAGGCTGGCTGAAATAAACAGCAATGTTCCCCACAAGACCTGGCTCAAAGCACCGTTCACCGGTACATCAAAAATCAGGTATCCTAATCCAAGAATAATGATGACCTGAATCAGACCGATGAAAATATAAGGGACGATTTTCGCAACCATCAGCTCAATCGAATGTACAGGTGTTGTGATCAGCAATTCAAGGTTTCCCCGTTCCCGTTCCCTGACAATTGCAGCACTGGTGAAGAGGATCATCGTCATCGTCAGAATGACACCTAACAATCCCGGAACAATATTAACTGCAGAGCGGCGGCTGGGATTGTAGTAAAGAGCGACATCAAATGTTTTCTGCTGATCTGAATTTGTAGCAACACCATCCTGCGATATTGGTACACTTTGCAGCCGCATAATCGCAGAGCTGATCATGGTATCAGAGCCATCAACAATCCACTGGCCTAAAGTTCGCTGTTGATCGACCCGGTGGGAAAGGTCTTCAGGCAAAATCAGTGCAGCCCGGACAGTTCCCTGATGAATCGCCAGCTCAGCCTCTTGTGTCGTTGCATAATACGCTTTAACATCAACAACCTGCGTGACACTGATTGTCTGAGTAATCAGGCGGCCAATCTGGCTTCCACTTTGATCAACAACAGCAACCGGCACATGCCTTACATTAGTATTGATGGCAAATCCAAACAAAAGCAGCTGAATTAAAGGGATCATCACAACCATCCCGAAAGTGATTCTGTCCCGCGAGAGTTGACGAAATTCTTTCATCATCACAGCTTTCATCCGCAATAACTGACTCACTGGCGTCCCTCCCCTGTTACAGTAACAAATACATCTTCAAGGCTGGGCCGGGCCATAGATATTTCCGCATTCAATAACTCAGAACATGATTGCCGGAGCCATGAGACAGGCTCTGTCACATCCTGATAGATCAAAACCCGAAGGCGCACACCTAACTGAGCGGCTGAACGAACCTGTGGAAAAGAAATCAGCTTCTCTTTCAGACGACGAAGTTCCGGTGCCTGCACTTCCAGCACATTGACCCCCATATCAGCCATCAGTTTTTCTGGTTCACCATCAGCCCGGATAAATCCTGAATCCATAATGGCCAGCCGGTGACAACGCTCAGCTTCATCCATATAGTGCGTCGTGACCAGAATGGTTGTCCCCTGCGCAGACAAATCAAACAACTGCTCCCAAAACTCGCGGCGGTTTTCCGGATCGACGGCAGAGGTTGGTTCATCAAGAAATAACAATTCAGGACGATGCATTGTCGCAGCAGCCAGTGAAAGTCTCTGCTTCTGCCCGCCGCTCATACCGGAAACACGCTGCTTTCTGCGTTGATCCAGTCCATATGTATGTGATTGCTCACTTACCCGGCGGTTCAGTTCATTTGTTCGCATACCGAAAATCTGCCCCATAAACTGCAAATTCTCTTCAACCGTTAAGTCATCGTATAAAGAAAACTTTTGCGTCATATATCCGATTTTCAGCCTTAGCTGCTCAGCCTCGCCTGGTATATTCAGCCCAAGAACATTCACCCGCCCGGATGTGGGGCGAAGCAATCCGGTCAGGACTCTGATCGTCGTTGATTTACCACATCCATTGGGGCCGAGAAAGCCGTAAATACAACCTTTGGGGACAGATAGATTAATGTCATCAATCGCAGTAAAGTTGCCAAACTGCTTCACAACATTTTCAGCCATAATTGCCGGTAACGTCATCACTCACGCTCCTTCCCGGTCAAATCCACCTGAACAGGTAACCCGGACGGTAAATCTGCTGCGGATTCATCCAAATCCACCTTAGCCAGATACATGAGCCTGGCTCTCTCGTCTTCTGTCAGTGCAAAGTAAGGAGTGAATGAGGCTTCATGAGCCACCCAGCGAACTGTTCCCTGATATACAACCGAACTTCCATCAACATGAACATCGACCCGCTTACCGGGAACAAACTGAATCCGGTGACGGGCCGGGACATAGATTCGTGCATAAGGAATACGATTGGCCTGAATAACTGCTAACGTACTGTTCACACTCACCCGTTCTCCGAGATAATGAGGTAATGAATCAATAATGCCATCCCGGGTCGCGACAATGGTCAGTTCCTGTAATTTTTGCGTCTGTAACGTCACTTCGGCTTTTGTTGCTGCCAGCGAAGCCTTCGCTTGCTCAATGTCTTCAATCCGGGCTCCGGCAGTCAGCTTTGCAAATGATTCTCTGGCTGAACGCAATGATGCCTGAGCGGAATCTTTCGTTGCTTGTGCCGCATCTTTTTCCGACTGACTAATGAGTTTTTTTCTGACCAGTTCTTTCTTGCGCTGATAATTTTTTTCAGCTTCCAGATAAATCGCTCTGGTCTGAAATACTTTGGCCTGTGCAGCAGCAACATCTTCCGGACGTTCACCATTAGTAAGCTTTTGCAAATAAGCTGTAGCCCTCGCTTGTTCAGCTTTTGCCTGATCTAAAACAGCTAATTGATTTCTTGTATCCAACCGGACCAGAACCTGACCTTTTTTTACGGTCTGCCCTTCTTTTACCGGCAAACTTCTGATGATTTCAGCAGCGGTTGCTTTCAGGGTTATCCGGTCACGTTCCAGCATTCCGAGCGCCAGGCTCCCGGACTCTGACCGGCATCCGGTCAGCCATATGATAAATAGCAGAGAACATAACACATATCGATTCATATAAAGCTCCCGGTATTTACAAAATTAATAATTCACAAAAATTATATGCTTGAACTGAAATATAAAAAAAGACGAATAATCAACCAATACTAATCATTTGATTAATTACCTGACTCTGCTGACTTTTAATCCGGTTTTTTTGCATTTATCAGTCACTCAGGCCAACTTGTATACCGCCAATAACCCATTGAATATTAATGCAAAAAATATGAATTAAAATTTCAAAGTGGTCTTAAAAAGGTTCAAAAACCCGTTTTTAATCACACAATAATCCTCCAATGAAATCCTTTGCATTAGAGCAGTTCAACTAACACAAGCAACAAATAAAGATTAAGAAACCACCAAGAAACAAAATATCGGAACATAACACCAATCAATGGAGTGAAAATAGTAAATTGGCCTGATAATTGTTAGTATACCGTGATCTTTTATTCGCGATTCAATAAGATTATAGTGGCATAATCATTATGCTTTATATTAATTGAGTCCGGATAACAAATTCAGGGATACAACAAATAAAAATTGGAGTTTTTAAATGCGCAAAAACAACATTTCTAAGGGGCTTCTTTTAAGCACCTGCATCTCGGCTGCGATTGCTTCTGTTTCAGTACAGGCAGCCCATGTTCCGGCAGGAACAAAACTGGCACCCGTACAGGAACTGGTGCGTGGTAACGGTTCTGAAGTCGCTTCAATTGACCCACATAAAGTTGAAGGTGTACCCGAATCTCATGTCATCAGGGATGTACTTGAAGGCCTGGTGAATTCAGATGCTGAAGGAAATATTGTTCCCGGTGTCGCCGAAAGCTGGGAAACAAAAGATAATAAAACTTTTACTTTTCATTTAAGAAAAGATGCCAAGTGGTCCAATGGCGACCCTGTCACAGCTGAAGATTTTGTATATAGTTTTGAGCGTGTTGTTGATCCTGCGACCGCTTCTCCTTATTCATGGTATATGGAAATCGCAAACATTGTGAATGCGTCCGATATCATCGCTGGAAAAAAAGATAAATCGACACTGGGTGTGAAAGCCATCGATGCCTATACATTCCAGGTCACACTGGATAAACCGACCTCTTATTTTGTTAAAATGATGGCACACACCACAGTCAAGCCTGTACATAGAGCTACGGTTGAAAAATGGGGTAGCAAGTGGACACGTCCGGAGCATTTTGTTGGCAACGGCGCCTACGTGCCAGACACATGGGTCGTCAACGAACGTTTGGTTCTCAAACGTAATCCGAAATACTGGGATAATGCACATACCGTCATTAATAAAGTCACTTTCCTGCCAATTGAAAGTCAGGTTTCAGAAATGAACCGTTTCCTTGCCGGCGAAATGGACTTTACTTATGAGATTCCGGTTGAGCACTTCAAACGTCTGAAAAAAGAACATCCTGAATCTGTTTCTGTCACGGGTAACCTCTGTAGTTATTACTATGATTTCAACAATAAACAGAAACCATTTGATGATGTTCGTGTCCGTAAAGCACTGTCTTATGCCATCGACAGAGATATCATTGCTAAGGCCATTATGGGACAGGGTGAAAAACCAGCGTATTTCTTTACACCAGAAATCATTGCAGGATTTACTCCAGTCATGCCAGCCTATGGCAAAATGACACAAAAAGAGCGGAACAAAAAAGCAAAAGAATTGCTGGCAGAAGCCGGGTATTCAAAACAGAACCCGTTGAATTTCACCTTGATTTACAACACCTCAGATAACCACAAAAAAGTCGCGACGGCGATTCAGTCCATGTGGAAACGGACTCTTGGTGTCAATATCCAGCTGGAAAACCAGGAATGGAAAACGTTCATTACCAAACGCCGTGAAGGTGACTATCAGGTTGCACGTGATGGATGGTGCGGTGACTACAACGAAGCTTCGACTTTCCTCTCTCTGATGCAATCGAACAATACTTCAAACAATGCGAAGTATAATAGTAAAGAATATGATGAAACCATGGATCAGGCCATTCTCAGTTCATCAGATGCAGAAAGAAATAAACTGTATGAGCACGCAGAAGAACTGCTGACCAGAGATATGCCAATTGCCCCGATTTATCAGTATGTAAAATCCCGCCTGCTTTCTCCACGTGTTGGCGGTTACCCATATCATAATGCCGAAGAAAAAATCTATACCAAGGATTTATATATCAAGGCAAAATAATATCCGCTTAAAACTATAATCAGATAATCAGGCGTGCATGTAATTGATACATGCACGGCCTTTTTAATCTATATTTTTCAAAAAGAAGAGTGAGTTTATGTTTAAATTCATCGCCAAAAGGATTTTGGAGGCGATTCCGACTTTGTTGGTTTTAATCACCGTATCCTTTTTTTTAATGCGTTTTGCACCCGGAAGCCCTTTTTCCAGTGAGCGCGGACTGCCGCCACAGGTCATGGCAAATATCAATGCTGAATATGGTTTGGATAAACCTGTCAGCAGCCAGTATTTCACTTATCTGACCAACATTTTACAGGGAAATTTTGGCCCTTCATTTAAATACAAAGATTACACGGTTAATGAGTTGATTGCCGGCGCATTACCAGTTTCAGCAAAAGTCGGTGCCGTCGCATTTGTATTTACAGTTTTTTTTGGTGTTGCTATCGGGACGATCTCAGCACTCAAACAAAATACCTGGATCGATTATACGGTCATGGCCACAACCATGCTGGGAATCGTGATTCCCTCATTTGTATTTGCTCCGGTCTTGATTTACGTATTTGCAATCAATCTGGAATGGTTCCCGGCCGGCGGCTGGAATGACGGCTCATTCTACTATATGACGCTTCCGGTACTGGGCATGTCCATGCTTTACATTGCGACTTTTGCCCGGATTACGCGTGGTTCAATGATTGAAACACTTAACAGTAACTTTATCCGGACTGCCCGGGCCAAAGGATTAAGCTATCGCTATATCATCATAAAGCATGCTTTGAAACCCGCTTTGTTACCTGTCGTTTCCTATATGGGCCCTGCATTTGTCGGGATTATTACCGGATCAGTCGTGATTGAAACAATTTTTGGTCTGCCGGGTATCGGTAAACTCTTCGTCAATGCTGCATTTAACCGCGACTATTCACTGGTACTCGGAATTACCATTTTAATTGGCTTCCTGTTCATTCTGTTCAATATGATTGTCGATATCCTGCTGGCTTATATCGACCCTAAAATCCGCTATTAGGGAGATAAAGATGATAGCGAAAAAAGATAATCTGGAAGCAATAGAAAAATTTGCTGATCAGCTCGAGATTGAAGGTCGCAGCCTGTGGCAGGATGCAAGAATCCGGTTTATGAAAAATAAAGCGGCCATGACAAGTTTGGTCATTCTGGTATTCATTACACTGGCTGTACTCATACTGCCACATTTTGCGCAATTTGAATTTGACGAAACAGACTGGTACGCAATGAATGCCGCACCTTCTGCAGAGCATTTATTTGGTACAGATGCTCTGGGGCGTGATCTTTACGTCAGAACATTAACCGGTGGTCAGATTTCACTCGCAGTGGGCGTGATGGGTGCCTTTGTTGCTGTGATTATAGGCACTTTATATGGGGCAACCTCTGGGTTTATCGGTGGCAGAACTGACCGGGTGATGATGCGGATTCTGGAAATTCTGTACGCCATCCCATTTATGTTTTTTGTCATTGTATTAGTGACCTTTTTCGGCCGGAATATTATGTTGATATTCGTTGCAATAGGGGCGATTTCCTGGCTGGATATGGCGCGGATCGTCCGGGGTCAGACACTCAGCCTTCGCAGCAAAGAATTCATCGAAGCTGCCCACGTTTGTGGGGTCAGTAACCGGTACATTATCACCCGTCACATCGTCCCAAATGTCTTGGGTGTCGTTGTGGTTTATGCAACCTTGCTGATTCCGAATATGATTTTGATTGAATCATTTCTATCTTTCCTTGGCTTAGGGGTTCAGGAACCGAATACCAGCTGGGGAGCATTGTTACAAGAAGGTGCAAATACAATGGATCTGGCGGTATGGCAGCTTGCTTTCCCGGCAGCATTCATGGTGGTTACCCTCTTCTGTTTCAACTATGTGGGTGACGGATTACGTGACGCACTCGACCCGAAAGACAGATAAGCACAGGAGCAAAGAATGAATCTACTCGAAGTGAAAGATCTGCGCGTTGAGTTCACCACACCCGACGGAATCGTCACCGCAGTCAATGACCTGAATTTTGCACTCAATCAGGGAGAGACACTGGGCATTGTCGGTGAGTCCGGCTCAGGTAAATCTCAGACGGTATTTGCCATGATGGGATTACTGGCAAAAAACGGAAAAATCAGTGGCAGCGCCCAGTTTGAAGGGAAAGAAATTTTAAATTTACCGGAAAAACAGCTGAACAAAATCCGTGCTTCGCAAATGTCGATGATTTTTCAGGATCCGATGACATCACTAAATCCTTATATGAAAGTCAGCGATCAGCTTACTGAGGTATTGATTAAGCATAAAGGCATCAGCAAGGCTGCCGCACTGGAAGAATCGGTTCAGATGCTCGAAGCAGTCAAAATTCCGGAAGCCCGTAAACGGGTGACGATGTATCCGCATGAATTCTCCGGTGGTATGCGCCAGCGGGTCATGATCGCAATGTCTCTTCTCTGCCGCCCGAAACTTTTAATTGCGGATGAGCCAACGACAGCACTTGATGTCACAGTTCAGGCTCAGATCATGGATCTGCTCAATGAACTGAAAAAAGAGTTTAATACAGCCATTATCATGATCACCCATGATCTTGGCGTTGTTGCTGGTTCCTGTGATAAGGTTCTGGTCATGTACGCAGGCAGAACCATGGAATATGGCAATGTTGACGATATCTTCTATCATCCGAGCCATCCTTACACTGAAGGTCTGTTAAAAGCGATTCCACGTCTGGATACCGAAGGGGAAATATTGCCAACCATTTCCGGCAACCCACCCAACCTGCTCCATCTTCCACCAGGCTGCCCGTATCAGGAACGTTGTCACCGGGCAACGGAAGACTGTACGTATAAAGCACCTTTGCTGACGCCATTTGGTGAGAATCGCCAACGGGCTTGTTTTTCTGACTGGGAGACATGGGAAAAATGAACGATAAACCACTGATTTTAGATGTAAAGTCACTCAAAGTTCACTTTCAGATTTCTTCTTCATCTGCATGGCCATGGGCGAAACCGTCAGCACTCAAAGCCGTTGATGGTGTCAATGTACAACTTTATGAAGGTGAAACCTTAGGTGTGGTTGGTGAATCCGGCTGTGGTAAATCAACATTTGCCCGCGCAATTATCGGGCTGGTTCAAGCCACTGAAGGGGAAATTCTGTGGCTTGGGCAGGATTTGACCCGGATGAAAGAAGTCCGGCGGCGGGATACCCGTAAAGAAATACAGATGATTTTCCAGGATCCACTGGCCTCCCTGAACCCGCGGATGACGATTGGTGATATCATTGCTGAACCGTTGAAAACGTTTTATCCGGAATTATCTAAAATTGAGGTAAAAGACCGGGTGAAAGAGATGATGATGCGGGTTGGTTTATTACCGAACCTGATTAACCGGTATCCCCATGAATTCTCTGGCGGACAATGCCAAAGGATCGGTATCGCAAGAGCACTGATCCTGAAGCCTAAAATGATTATCTGTGATGAACCCGTCTCGGCTCTGGATGTTTCCATTCAGGCTCAGGTAGTCAACCTGCTGAAAGAATTACAGAAAGAGCTCGGTTTAAGCCTGGTATTTATTGCACATGATTTATCCGTCGTGAAACATATCTCAGATCGGGTGATGGTGATGTACCTGGGGAATGTCGTCGAGGTTGGTGAAACAAAAGCCTTGTTTGCTAACCCGAAACATCCCTATACCAAAGCTCTTATGTCAGCAGTTCCTATTCCTGATCCAAAGCTGGAACGTGAGAAGCAAATTCAGATGCTGGAAGGCGATTTACCTTCTCCAATGAATCCGCCTTCCGGGTGCGTGTTCCGGACCCGTTGTCCGGTCGCAACAAGCAATTGTGCTCAGACAAAGCCGGTTTTAAAAGGTGAAGACATTCATTCGGCATCATGCTTGCTGATTGATTAACTCAGATCATCAGACATGAACAACGGCTTGATTGTTTGACTACAGGCAGAAGCTTAAGTGCTTCTGCCTGTTTTTTTGTTGAGTTTCTGTAAAGAATCGAGTTGAATAAATCTTCTGTGCTATCAGCTAAAAGGAATTATCATGGGGCGTCCCAAAATACCACGCACAATTTGCGGTAAGCCTGCAAGTACCTGTTTCAAACCCAATGGAAGACCAATGAGTGAACTTGCCCGGATATGGCTGGATCCTGATGAATTCGAAGCTTTACGGCTGGTCGATTATGAAAAGATGTTGCAGCAGGACGCAGCTGCAAAAATGCAGGTTTCCCGTCAAACATTAGCAAATCTTGTCAAATCCGCCCGGCAAAAAGTGACTGACTGCCTCATCAATGGGAAAGCATTAATGATGTCAGGAGAAGAACATCCCATGCATATCAATGGTGATGAATAAAAGGGCAAACGCTGTGATGGTTTACCCTGAAACATAAAACCGTACTATTTTAATTTATAAACAACATCAACCCGATCATTAAAAATAATACTTTTATCATTATATGTTGGTACAGAAGGTACTGCCGTCTTCATTGATGCCGTAAACATCCTGTTCTCCAGCATAACATTGTCATTGTTAACATTTTCTACATAGTTAATTGACCATACCCGATCTAATTCTGCTCCGAACTCACTGGCCAGCTCCAAAGCCTTTTTAGCTGCATCATCTGCGGCAAGTCTTCTGGCTTCTTCCTGATATTCTTTGTGCTTACTGGAAATCAAACGAATATTACTTAAATCCGTTGCACCTTCAATCAGCATCTGATCAAGGTACGCTCCCAGTTCATCTAACTTTTTGACAGTGACTTCAATATCACGTTCGGCCGCATAGCCTTTAAAGGTCGTATTTCCATTTTGATCTCTTCGGTGAACCGGACGAAGCCATAGCTGAGCACTGGAAACCGCTTTTCGATCAAGTCCGGCCTTTTTTAAGCTTGTCAAAATATTAGCTACTTTTTTATCTACATCCTGTTTACAGTCAATCGCTTTTTTACTTTCAGCTCTGACTTTCACTGAAAATTTTGCCCGATCGGGCGTGGCAACAACGGTTGAATATCCAGATAAAGAGATATAGGGACTTTCAGATAAATTAAAATTATCCTGAGTATTTGCCGCCGCGAAACCAGACAGACCTGAACTCAAAAATAGCAAACAAGCCTTACTTACAAATTTGGTATAGATTTTATTCATTCATCATATCCTCTTCATATTCAGTCATTGCATAGACAGCAAATTCAGTCACTACCCAAGATACAACGTTAAGTTCACCGGGTACATAAAAACAGGTATGAAACTCTCACTTCATCCAAAGTAAAGCAGCCTCCCATGGAGGCTGCAAAAAAATAACTTCGTCTTTGTTTTAAAGTGAACGGCATTGTGCGTTTGGTGTTGAGTTAACCACATCAGAGATATGAGAAAGATAATCATCCGGAATCGGCTGTGTACCGGATTCACCAGCATGTTTACCTATGATATAGGTCTCTGCTTTTGGGATACCGGCGAGTTCATATGCCTCAATATCGGTTGTTGCATTACCGTAAACCCGGATAATATCCACGCCATGACTGATTAACTGCTTAATATAGCCAGCTTTATAGTCTGCTTTACCCGTTGGCTCAAGTAACTCACCATTGGCGTCCAGGTGCATGTGAAAGACCGGAAGACCTTCTGCTGTCAGCCAGCTACGGGAACCTTTTGCTAACCAATATGGACGTGCGGTCAGATAAATAATCCGGTAGTTTTTCGCCTGATACGCTTTCACCATATCAGCCGCACCCGCATACGCCTTAGCTTTTGAAAAACCCAGATAATCACCAACAGCTTCAGAATCACTTTGTGTCAATGTGCCATCGATATCGAACAGAACCGCTTTTTCATTCTCTTGCACAACACTTAAATAACCGGTTGTCGAAGATAAATCTCCGGCAACAACCATATAAACCCGGTAATCTCCGGCTGGCCGACGACCTAAGTTTACATAGATTTTACCGTCAGAATCGGTTGTATAATCACCCAGATATTCCCAGTCAGACATACCTGTACCAAAGATATAAGCATGGATGCTCTCATCCTCCAAATCTTTATGCAGGGCAAAATCATAATCGAATTTACCGACCATTACTGCAGTATCACCTTCAGAAACCAGAACATCATGCGCCATATGATATGGTGTATAAAATTTTGATAATAAACGGTTTTTAATATGATCGAACTGAACTTTTTCAGGGGCAGGTTCCTGGGGTGAATGATTAACCGGGGAAAGATCCGGACAAACAGCCGAATATGCACTACTACAAACAACCAGTGCACATACAGAGACCACCACTAACCATAAACGTTGCATATAAACTCCAAAATTAACCTTTGTACCCTGGCAACCTGACAAACAGGCTGAGTGGGCAAATATTTTTTATAACAATTCATTGATTAATAAATATTAAATTTGACATTATTTTAATATACTCTAATCAACACATATGAATATAGAATGACAATTATTCACATTTTTATCGTATCAACATTACAGAGTCATAGGAATGAGTAAATTTATTTAGACTCATTGTTTATTCATAAATCAGAAGCATATTCAAAATAATTTATCAGATAATGATATTAACAGAATTTTCAGTTCATAATTAAGTAAATATTAAGTTTCATAAGATACATTGATACCACATCATTCCATTTCTCAAATGAAGTCTGATACTAAGAATCATGAACCTGTATTCCAAACACCTTATCAAGACTTCGATCACAAAAATAACCACTAACATTCACATTCAAATCAACAAGCAATCATGTAACCGATTGATATTTCGGAAAAATAAAAGCATAATAATTACTGTCCCTCATTTACCTTTCAGGTATAACGAGTTTCAAATTATTCGAAACAGAACGAATAGAATTACATTGATATCAATAGAGTAACTGTTCTTATGAATACTATTAATAAAATTTATCAAGATGCAGAGCCAAACTTATCCACACTCGGATGGCTTGGTATATTCGGCTATCCTGTATATTATTTCATTTGGAACAGCTTATTCCACCAACCTTATGAAAATATGGAATTAAGATGTTTTGGCTCACTTTTATGCCTGATTCTTGTCTTACGAAATTTTATCCCTGAAAAATTAAAAAAATTCCTTCCTTATTATTATGTTTTTACAGTAACTTTTTGTCTTCCCTATTTCTTTAGTTTCATGATGTTTATGAATCATTGGTCAACCATATGGGTGATGTCTTTTATAACCTCTATCTTCTTAAACATTATATTAATACACAATACAAAAATTCTACTATTACAAAGTATAAGTTCTTATATTTTTTCCTATGCAACGGTTAACTATATTTCATCATATAATACAATATCTTTGATTAACTGGTCCTATATACCAATTATTTTATTTATCTATATATTCGGAAATATTTTTTATTATATGCATAAAAAATCGCATGAAGTAAAAGTATCCATCGCAAAATCTCTGGGGGCCGGGATCGCTCATGAGATGAGGAATCCTTTGAGTGCAATTCATACCTCATTCGAGCTTTTAAAATCATTGATTCCGGATAGTAATGCAGAAAACAGAACAATCTCCCCCCATGATTTACGCACAATCCATCAGCTTTTAAATGGTGTCAAAGATGTGCTTGGCTCCGCCGATGAAACGATTGATTTAATTTTGACCTCAATTGATCAACACCGGGTATCAACCTCAACATTTCGTCAGCATTCTGCGCTGGATATCTTACAACAAACTTTGTCATCATTCAGTTATCGTTGTCAGGGAGATCGCAACGCTATCAACCTTGAACAACATTCAGATTTTGATTTCTTTGGTAATGATACGCTGTTGAAATACGCATTATATAATTTACTTAAAAATGCTTTTTATTACAGAAAAAGTAATGACTTCAGCATCCGTATAAAATTTTCCAGAGATGATCAATGGAACCAGATTATTTTTGAAGATAATGGTGAGGGTATTGAACCCAAACAACTTGAGCATATATTTAAAGATTTTTATACCCATGGAAAACACGGTGGATTTGGTCTGGGGCTGCCTTTTTGCCGCAGGATTATGAACTCATTTGGTGGCAGTATTCAATGCGAGTCAAGTCTCGGAGAATGGACCCGGTTTACTTTAAGCTTTCCTGATTTCGCATCAAACAGAGTCACTCTGATGAAGCAGGAAATATTAAAAATGAAGTCAATGTTATACATTAAACATGATTCAACACAGACATTCGATACCTCCATTTTCAAGCTGTTATCTCAGGAAGAGTTCAATATTGATGAAATAGATTTAGATGATGCTTTAAATAAAAAAGATTATGAATTTGAATATGATATTATCTTTGTCAACCTTGAACAAGCAGATAAGGTGCAACAGAAATTTGCAGCTTTAGAGAAAATACTGGCTTTTACCCGCGCCCAAATATGTTGTTTTTTTAACCACAACCAGCAAGAGCTAATTCAGTCTGAAAAATATTTATCACTCTTTCCGATCAAAACAGAACAACTCAACGCCACATCTCTCAGAAATACGATAGAGCAAATCCTGTTTGGTACAAAACCCCTTCGGACTGAGAAAAAGCTCCCTCAACCAGTGAACAAGGAAAGCACTGGAAAGCATATTCTGGTTGTTGATGATAATCGTTCAGTCAGAATTTTTACGGCTTTACTACTGGAGAAACAAGGCTATAAAGTCCTGCAGGCCAATGATGGTACTGAGGCATTATCTTCGGTTGAACATCAGAAAGTTGACTTGATATTAATGGATATTGAAATGCCGGTCATGGACGGTATAGAAACAGCAAAACACATTCGTTCATCCAATAAACCTTACCGCCACATTCCGATCATTGGCCATACAGGGGATAGCCAGGCGAAGACTCTTGAACAAATTAAAGCGTCAGGTATGAATGATTACATGATTAAACCAGTCCAAAAAGAGCAATTGCTGGGTAAGGTCGCATATTTAATCTGAACCGGATCAACCATCGGAACCTTTACTGACCTTCTTTCCCTGACTCTTTCTCTTTTTAAAGGTTCTTCTGCGTTTCTGTTTTTGATAATTCTGGGGCATCGATTTTAAGCTGTCCGGCAAGGGCGATGACTGCACTTTATTCATCAGTGCTGTAACCTGTTCGGCTAATGAGTGCATAAATGGCTGATAAGGTTGCTTTTTCTCAGCAATATCCTGAAGCTGATGCTCCCAGTGAGCAGTCATATCCGGCAGTGTTGCTTCTGTAGGTAAAGCATGAATTAACCCCCGGCCAGCTGCAGTGCCATGTATCGTTTTACCACGACGAGTCAGCAGCTGGCGTTTCATTAAAATATCGATGATTCCGGCCCGTGTCGCTTCCGTACCCAACCCATCAGTTTCCCGAAGTATTTTTTTTAATTTTTTGTCTTCAATAAATCTGGCAATACCTGTCATTGCCTGAAGTAATGTTGCTTCAGAAAAAGGTTTAGGTGGCTCGGTTTTGTGTGATTTGATTTCACCTTCCCGGCAAATGAGTTGACATCCTTTTTCCAAAGGCGGAACGATGTCACAGATATCAACCGATTCTTCTTTATGCCCTGTCACTTGTTTCCACCCTGAATCAATCAATTGCTTCCCGCTGGCAATAAAAACGCCACCAGCTATCTCAAACACCAGCTTAGAGCCGGCATAAACTGCCGGAGGATAAAACTGTAATAAATATTGAGTTGCAACCAGCTGATAGATTTTGCGCTCATCAGACGAAAGGCGGGTGTTATTTCCTTGTTTAGGTGTTGGAATAATGGCATGGTGAGCCTCTACTTTCTTATCATTCCAGGCCTTCGTCCGGATAGATAAATCAGCATGATTAATGACAGATTGTAACTCAGGATCAGTTGCTGAGATTGCCTGAATCACCTGATGAATATCTTTTTGATGTTCAACAGGTAAATACCGGCAATCAGAGCGGGGATATGTAATTAATTTATGCTTTTCATACAGCGACTGACAAACTTGCAGAACTTGCTGTGCATTCATCGAATAGCGTCTGGATGCATCTATCTGTAATGCTGATAATGAATATGGTAAAGGGGGAGAATGCCGTGTTTGTTTCTGTTCAGACTCTGTGACAACGGCCGGCTGTCCGGCAATCCGGCGGGCTACATTTTCAGCCAGAGGAAGGTGAAGTAATCGTCTTTCTTCATCCAGCCAGGGCTCACAGGCCTCACTGGGTTTCCAGCGTGCCCGAATATCTAAAGTCCCCTTTTCAGAGTGATAAGGAATCAATGCATCCAGAGTGAAATAATCTTTAGAAACAAAGTTCTCAATCTGTTCATCACGTCTGACCACCAGTCCCAAAACCGGGGTCTGAACCCGCCCGACAGATAAAACCCCCTGATAACCAGAACGCTGGCCGAGCAAAGTATATGCACGGGACATATTCATGCCATATAACCAATCTGCTCTGGAACGGGCTAATGCGGAAACAGATAAAGCAATAAACTCTCTGTTTGGCCGCATTTGTTGGAGTGCTTTTTTGACAGCTGCCGGATTTAAATCATTGATTAACAGTCTTTCAACCGTACTTTTCACCACCTGACTCACACGACAGTGATCGATGACTTCATCAACCAGAAGCTGACCTTCTCTGTCAGGATCTCCGGCATGAATGATGTGCTGATGAGATTGAAGGAGTTTACGAATCACTTTCAGCTGCTGCGCTGAAGACTTTCGTGGTTTGAGCTGCCATTTATCCGGCACAATCGGCAGATCTTCCAATCGCCATTTCTTGTACCGCTCATCATAAGCATCTGGCTCAACCTGTTCCAGCAAATGGCCAATACACCATGTCACAATATCCCCATTACCACAACGGATAAAACCGCTGTCCCTGTGATGGGGAGAAGGAAGAACAGCCGCGATAGCTCGTCCTAAACCAGGTTTCTCTGCAATAAATAAACGGGACATTTCAAAATAAATCAGGCCACATAATCATGTGGCCTTAAGATAACAGGGTGAACTGTAAATTTATACAGTTAAATCTTATTTTTCTTCATGTGTACCAGCACGGACAGCAGCTTCCTTAATTAAAGGCTGCAGCTCACCTTTCTGATACATTTCCAGAATGATATCGCACCCTCCAATCAGTTCACCTTCAACCCAAAGCTGAGGAAATGTCGGCCACTGAGCGTATACCGGCAACTCGGTTCTGATATCCGGATTCTGAAGAATATCAACATAAGCGAATTTTTCTCCACAAGCGATTAACGCTTGTGAGGCCTGTGATGAAAAACCACAACTCGGTAACTTAGGGGAACCTTTCATGTAAAGCAGAATCGGATTTTCAGTAATCTGTTGCTTAATCTTGTCAATTGTTTCCATTGCATCCTCTTTGGCTGACAGCAAACTTTTTTACATTTTAAATCATTACTCCAGAATAAAAAGCCTATTATTAGTAAGGTTGATATCCATAGACACTTATCCTGTTGAAAAAATTGCATTTTACAGACTAAATATCAACTGAAACTATCCGTAATTCTTCAGCCTGTGATAAATAAATTTTATGAAATCCCTTTTAATAAAGTAAAAACTTGCTAAAATAACTTCCAGTCAGTCATATTGAAACAAAACAAAAGATAAATAACCGTATATCCTTAGACAGAAGGTAAAGAAAAAAACTAAGTATCCTGATATCACGGATATACACCGGAAGTAAAAACCTGAGGAGACAATTTTGAGCAATTGTCCCTGAAAACAATGGAGATTAAGCAATGTCATTTGAATTACCAGCACTTCCTTACGCAAAAGATGCTCTTGAACCTCACATCTCTGCAGAAACGCTCGACTTCCACCACGGAAAACATCACAACACCTATGTTGTTAAACTTAATGGTCTGATTCCGGGTACAGAATTTGAAGGTAAGTCTCTGGAAGATATCATCAAAACATCTTCTGGTGGCGTGTTTAATAATGCAGCTCAGATCTGGAACCACACTTTTTACTGGCACTGCCTGTCTCCAAATGGTGGTGGTGAACCAACTGGTGCTGTTGCTGATGCAATTGAAAAATCATTTGGTTCATTTGATGCATTCAAAGCACAGTTCACAGAATCAGCAATTAACAACTTTGGCTCATCCTGGACCTGGCTGGTCAAAAAATCAGACGGTTCTCTTGCGATTACCAATACATCAAATGCAGCAACACCACTGACCGAAGATGATGTGACACCTGTACTCACCGTAGATTTGTGGGAACACGCTTATTACATTGATTACCGTAATGTTCGTCCGGACTATATGGCTGCATTCTGGGCTCTGGTTAACTGGGAATTTGTTGCTGAAAATCTGGCAAAATAGATCCTGGTTAAAATATCCGAAAGCCTGTTAGGTCAACTAACAGGCTTTTTTTGTGGCATTCATTCTTGAAAAACACCGGGTCTGAACAATCTTCTCAAGTTTTCGTACCTCTTGTCGATAATGTTGTATCGTCAAGGAGAACGTGATGTCATTACAAACCGCTGAACTCATTCACTCACTGGATAAAGCCCACTTAATTAATGAATTACAGTGTGGCCAATCTGTCAATCAGGCGGTATCTCAAAACCGGCGAGCAGATTTTACGCTTCTTCTGGCAATGCTCTCTACTGATGCCAGAGAAAACACCATCTGTGAAGCACTCCCCGTTCCGGATAAGGCAGAAAATACTCTCAGGGATCAATTTGGTCTGAATTCACCGCAGCCTCTGAGTTCAAATCAGGATACCTATCACCTTGGAGCAAACATCGCTCATTATTTTCATCATGGCGGCTTGCCTTCAGCAAAACTTCAACACTATCTGGCACCGGACGCCTTGACTTACCAACCAGAAGCAACACATGAACTTGATGAAGATGTATATCATAACTTATCAGGTCATCAACGCAGACAGCTGGAAGATCAATTTGAAAGCCCGGTTATTGCCTCAGATCTCTATAATCAGTTAGTTAGCAACTACCGTCAGTCTCAAATTCAGGCAACTATCTGATTCTTAAATGGATTCAGTTTATATCAGACTACCGTAGTGTGAATTACGCCTCAAAACGACTCACAACTCTTCCCCTGAAAACTCATTCTATGACTTTTTTCACATCATCCTTCAATCTCTTCAACCATGCTAACGGAACAAAAAACATATCAGGATCTACCAATGCATGTAAAAAACTCGATTATTCTACTGACTTCAGCAGGAACGCTCTTTGGCAATGCATTGGCAGAACGTTTCGCACAATCAGGCGCCAGAATTATCCTGGCAGACAAAGACCATGAGCGTTTAATCTCCGTTTATGAACAAAGTAAATCCGTGTCAAACAACATTCACTATTTTTATATGGATGATTACAAACCTGAGTCAATCGAAGCTTTACTTAATTTTATTCAGGTTAAATTTAATCAGGCTCCGGATATTCTCATTAATCACTGGCCAGGAACGCCTCTGCCTTCAGTCACAGATGAACATCCTCTGGAACAGTTTACGCAAAATCTGACCGATATGATTTCCACACTTTTTTCATTCGGCCAGATGAGTGCGGAAAGAATGAGAAAAGAGGATCAGGAAGGTGTTATTATCAATATTATGTCGAGCAATGATCAGAATGGTATACAGGGATTCGAAAGCTCTGCCTCAATGATTTCGGGCATGACACAGAGCTGGTCAAAGGAGCTGACACCATTCAACATCCGGGTCGGTGCAGTTCTTCCCTCAGAAAAGATTCAGGATACCAGCTCAAACATGTCGATCCAGCTGGATGAATTGATCAGAAATACTGAATATATTGTTGAAAATGAATATTTTAGTGGCAGAACCATGTCAGCCTGACAATAAAAACGGATTACTCTGCTTCATCCAGATATTCATCAAACAGTTCTTCCTGATCGGGATCATATTCTTCTTTTTGCTCGACTTCAGCTTTATAGTTCTGGTGCTGAAAGTACATATCCCGGGCCAAAGCATATGGATCAGGGGAGTTTTGGAGCATAGACTCCTGATTTGCCAGAGCAGCACGGGTTTCAAGCCCTTCAAAGAAAGATTTTGTTAATACAGCCCATATATTCAAATATGACAAAGGTAAATAAGTACTATCAACAAAATCGGCGGTATCTCTGACTGAATACGGACCAAGCGCAGGTAACATCAGATAAGGACCATTACCGATTCCATAGTGTCCCAGCGCATCACCAAATTGTTTTTCATCATCTTTATGAATACCTGCAGCAGATGCTATATCAATCAACCCAAACAAACCAAAAGTACTGTTCATCCAAAAACGGTTTAAATGGTCAACAGCCTTTTCTCCATTTCCCATAATCAGGTTATTAACAACACTTGCAGGCTCATCTAAATTCGATAAAAAATTCGCAATTGCTCTCCGGAATGGATTTGGCACATAGTCAACATAAGCCAATGAAAGGGGTTTAAAAAAGTAAGGGTCCAGATAATCATAATTTAATGCCCACGATGTCCGGTTGATACTTTCCAGAGGGTCGCTTCCGTAGGCTGATTCAGAATTTTCAGGAACTGTGCTACATCCGCCTAACAAAATTATCATTAAAAACAAAAAAAACTGTCTTAGACGGTCATTCATCATATCTTTCCATTATAGAGTCTGAACACAAATCAAATAACAAGCGCGTCATTATATCAACACTTATGATGAATTTAACCATGTAATTACTTCACTACAGCGTGTTGATCTTTCTCCGTCCCTGCCGGAGGCTATTTTTGACTCTGGCAAGGCGGCAAATGTAGAGAACAGCAGTCTATATTCAACATTTGCCAACGTGGTCAGGGTAAAAACAGACTACTGGTCAGGCTGTGAAAGATAAACACGCTCTGGGCATAAATAAAAAGGAAGCCCTTTGAATGGACTTCCTCATAACTGAACCTGAACAGGACGTGATTTATGCATTTTTCTTAGCAGAGCGAGCCTTTTGTTGTTCTCTTGCATGCGATTTACTCAACGGTGGAACTTTCTCTTCTCCTGAAATTTTCTTTTTAAGTGAAAGCATAAGTTCAGCCTCAGCCTTCGGTAGTTCACACTCTTCAATTAATTCCTCAACATCAGCACCTAGCTGGACTAACTTAGATGCTCTTGAATAAAGCCGGGAATCAGTGTCCTGTACTTGCTGTTCAAGATCTTTTACTCTTTCATTCAGATGAAGTATCGTATCTTCCTGTTCGGTAATCTTTTGTCCTAAACCAACAACTGCCGACCTCAATTCATTTAACTGCTTGTTTGTCTTCTGCAAAGTTTTATCTAACATTCTGGTTTCCTGACGTCGGTTTTCAGAGTGCATCAATAAAATATGCTTTAAACGAAACAGCAGTACAAAAAACAACAGCACAAAAAATACAGCTCCCCCAATCAATGCAGCCGGGAAGCTAAAAAATACTTCACTATCAATCATAATTATAAATGAGCCATCTCATCCCACTCCTCATCACTGAGCAATTTGTTTAAATCAACCAGAATAAGAAGCTTGCCATCTCTGTTACTTACACCCTGTATAAACTTGGCACTTTCATCAGTACCAACACTTGGTGTTGTATCTATCTCTGATGAACGCAGATATACAACTTCGGCAACACTGTCTACCAAAATACCAATCACCTGGTGCTCAGACTCGATAACAATAATTCTTGTGTTATCAGTAACTTCACCATCAACCAATCCAAATCGTGAACGTGTATCAATCACAGTTACAACATTACCACGTAAGTTGATAATTCCTAACACATAGTCAGGTGCTCCAGGGACAGGTGCAATTTCGGTATAGCGAAGTACTTCTCTGACCTGCATAACATTAATGCCGTAAGTTTCTTCCTCTAACTGGAACGTCACCCACTGAAGCACTTCGTCATTAGACTGGTCTTTTTTCACTTCTACTTCATTTGTCTGAGACATACCTTATCCTCTCTAAGTCGAATTCGACACCAACGTATCTAATTATCGAGCGCTTTGACATCCAACCCGGCTTTCAGCATCTCGATTAATGCTTCAACATGGATTAAAGCACACATTCTTTCTTTTACCATACCAGCCAGCCAAGGGCGCTTTCCTGCTTTTTCACGCCACCGGACCTTCTCGCTATCGAGTAGTTCGGTTCCCTTCAGGTGATCGCAGGCCAATCCCCAGGAACTATCACCTAACATCACGATATACTGATATCCGGATTTGTAATTCTCATCGGTCAGTTTATCGGCCATTACCCAGCAAGCTGTATCGACAACATCAAGCTGATTATCCCGGTTTGTCTGTAACCCCAAATACCACGGGGGCCGGCCAATGAGATGATTTAATGTTTCCAGTCGATGAATACCACCCAACTCATCTAAAGGAACGGCAAACATAACACCATTCACTTCAAAATATAATATTTGAAAGCGCTCTTTGCGCTCAATACTCTTCCAGTGGTTCGCCTTGCCTTCAGCCTGAGTTTCAATATCCTGTGATGTGTCCTGAGCTGTTTCGGTCTCGTTTTCCTGACGATAAGATATTTCTTGTTCTTGCTCTGTTTCAACAGCAGGTTCAGCATAAAATGACTCAGTTTTTATTTCTGGCTCAGCCACGATTGCTTCTGGTTGAGAGTCTGTTACCGTCTCTGTTACTTCTGAAATTTCTGTTTTAACTTCAACAACATCATCAGACTGAACACTAATATCCCATTCCTGAATTTCTTCCACTGAAGGTGATAATGTTTCTTCAGCGACTTCAGCTAAAGCTGCAACAGTATTCTCACTCACCTGAATCTGTGATGCGATTTTATCTGTATTTTTATCAAGTAACTCTTCTATATCTTCTATCTGATCTACAGGGTTTGTCGATTCCAGCTGATTTAACAACCGCTGAACATCTTCAAGATTCGGTAACGTGTAAGAATCGCCTGTTTCTGCAACATGTTCAGCGACACGCTGCTTCTGTAATTGTGGTACAACCTCTGTCTCTTTAGAAAGTTGTGAGGGTGATTCTGGTTTTTTTTCTTGAACCAGCTCTAAATCACCACTCTCTTCATCCAGTAAAGCAGCGAAATAATCATCTAAAGCTTGTTCACTTGATAACACCATGTCACGACTCATCAATTGCTAACCTCTCCAAATAGATAAGCAACTGCTTATATGCAAATACTCCCCGACTCCCCTCAGCAAAATGAGAAGCAGGCAGACGTTTCAAACTCGCATCTCTGAATTTAGTATCAATGGGAACAGCGGAAGTCCAGACTCTTTCCGGGTAGTCTTTTTTTAATTGAGTCAGAGTCTGCAAAGATGCTTTCGTCCTCTTATCATACATTGTAGGAACGATAGTGACTCTGAATTCACTATGCCTGGACTTTTGCATGATAGCCAGTGTCCGGATCATACGTTCCAGACCTTTCATTGCAAGAAACTCAGTTTGAACAGGAATCAGAATACGATCACTGGCAGCAATTGCATTCACCATCATGACCCCCAGGATTGGGGGACAGTCAATTAAAACGTAATCATAAAGATCGTGAAGTTCAAATAGTGCTTTTTTTAAAATCAGCCCCATACCACTTCGGTTGCCCATAACGCGATCCAAGGTTGCCAAAGACATATGGGCAGGGATGATATCAATCCCTTCAATATCCGTTTTCATGACTAAAGGGCTGACTGAATCACGCGAGATTGTTGATAGCTGAAATAAATCAAAGAGACTATTCTTAACGCCATCTGAGTCATAACCAAGATAAGTAGTCAATGAAGCATGAGGATCAGTATCAACCAGCAAAACCCGCTTTCCCTGCTTACAAAGCAAGCCGGCAAGTGTTATTGTCGTTGTTGTTTTACCCACACCACCTTTTTGGTTGGCGACACTCCAAACAATCATTGATATTCCTTATGAAAGCCCCACTTCAACCAATATGCGTTCTGCAATGCGATCAAGCGGTAAATCTTCAGATGAGATACCTGCTTTTGCAACTGCCTGAGGCATACCATAAACAACGCACGTCTCTTCATCCTGAGCCCAGATCGTCGCTCCTTCCTTTTTCAGCATCCTGGCACCTTCACGCCCATCAGCCCCCATTCCGGTCAATATCATAGAAAGGACTTTACTTCCGTAAATTTTAGCAGCAGAGCCAAATGTCACATCAACACATGGCTTATAATTCATCCTGTCGCCACCATCGATAATCCGGATTTTTGCACTGCCAGGACGACCTTCGATCATCATCTGTTTACCGCCAGGTGCAAGGTATGCAACTCCCGCCCGCAGAATGTCACCATCCTCAGCTTCTTTCACAGTAATCTGGCATAAAGAGTTTAACCGGCTTGCAAATGCAGAGGTAAATGTAGCAGGCATGTGCTGGATAAGTAACACGGGATGAGGATAAGCCGCTGGGAGCTTAACTAATATTTTTTGCAAAGCTACAGGCCCGCCCGTTGAAGTACCAATCGCAGTAAGTTGATATTTTTTACCTGTAGGCTTAAAACGGACCGCCTGTGTTGTTGACGGCCGGGTGATTGACTGTAAACTTTTACGGTTCTCTGGCCGGGAAGGCGCAGCGGTCGACCGGGTTGTTCGCCCCGCGGCCGGAGCAGCAGGAGATGAAAAAGAGCGTCTGAGCAGAGATTTCTTCTTAGAAATCTCAATCACACGTTGCTGCAAAAGCGACACAGCTTCATCACGGTTACGGGCAATATCTTCAAACTTTTTCGGCAAAAAGTCCATTGCACCAGCATCTAATGCATCTAATGTCGCTTTGGCGCCATCATGAGTCAAGGAGGAAAACATCAAGATCGGCACGGGGTTTTCAGCCATAATTTCTTTCACGGCTGAAATACCATCCATCACTGGCATCTCAACATCCATCGTAATCACGTCAGGCTTTAATGTTCTGGCTTTATCAACGGCTTCTTTACCATTAACAGCGACATCAATCACTTCTAAACGCGATTCTGAATTAATGATTTCACTAACACGACGTCTGAAAAAACTGGAGTCATCAACCACTAATACTTTAATCGCCATATTTTCCCTTTTGATTTATAAGAATGATCAGATTCGAGATGCTGCTGCATAGTTCTTCAATAAGTCAGGCACATCTAATATCAATGCAATATGGCCGTCACTTGTAATTGTTGCTCCAGCCATCCCGGGAGTTCCCTGTAACAGATTATCCAGAGGTTTAATAACAACTTCCTCCTGACCAATTAATGTATCAACGACAAAACCAACTCTCTGACTTCCTATTTGAACAATCACAACATGTCCATGACCTTTACCACGCTCAACAGACTGATGTGGTGCAAGCCAGTTTTGTAAATAAAAGAGTGGGATTGATTTTTCTCTGACAATAATTGTCAACTGCCCGTCAACAACGTTCGTACGGCTCAGATCTAAATGGAAAATCTCATTCACACTTGCAAGTGGCAAAGCAAAAGGACTACCAGCCACACCAACCATCAAGGTCGGCAAAATCGCAAGTGTTAATGGTACTTTTATGGCAATTCTGGTTCCTTTTCCAATTTCAGAATCAATATCTATGGAACCATTTAAAGTGTTGATGGCTGTTTTTACAACATCCATCCCAACACCCCGTCCTGAGATATCAGAAATCTGCTCTTTACTGGAGAATCCCGGCATAAAGATCAGGTTGAAACATTCTTTATTCGACAAGCGGGATGCTGCGTCTTCATCCATTAAGCCACGCTTAACCGCAATGCCTCTCAATTTATCCGGATTCATTCCTGCACCATCATCGATAATGCAAAGTTCGATATGATCACCTTCCTGTGATGCGGACAAAATGACTTTACCGGTCCGGGGTTTGCCATTTTTTTCCCGTACATCAGGCATTTCGACACCGTGGTCAACCGAGTTTCGGACCAAGTGAATCAGTGGATCTGCAAGCGCTTCAACCAGATTTTTATCTAAATCGGTATCTTCTCCCCGCATTTCCAGATTAATCTCTTTTTTCAGGCTACGAGCCAAATCACGAACAACCCGTGGGAAACGGCCAAATACTTTCTTAATTGGCTGCATCCGGGTCTTCATCACAGCCCCTTGTAGATCGGCAGTTACAACATCCAGATTTGCAACTGCTTTGGACATTTCTTCATCATTGCTATTGAGTCCAAGGCTTAACAGCCGGTTTCTCACCAGAACCAGCTCACCGACCATATTCATGATAATATCCAGCGTAGAGGTATCAACCCGAACCGTTGCCTCTGTTTGCTGAGCTTTTTTCACAGCAACTTCTTTCGATTCTTTAGTTGCTACAGCGGTCTTCTTCGCCGCTGGTGCTGCTGGCTTAGGAGCAGCTGGCGCTGCGGCTGGTTTACTCTCAGGCTTAGCTGTTGGCTGGTTAGAAGGTGCAGGAGCTTTAACATCGGCTTTAGGGTTTTCAGAAACTGGCTTAACCGCCATTTCAAGCTCTTCGGCAGAAGGACCACTCCCCTGACCATGTAATTCATCTAATAACTTTTCAAATTCATCATCAGTCATTAGATCACTATCACCCTGACCAGCAGATGCTGATGCGGCGTCATTTTTCTTCGGTGTCTGAGGAGAAGAGTCTGATTTTTGCTCAGCTGATTTTTGCTCTGTATGTGCAGATGGACCATGTCCTCTTCCATGTAATTCATCGAGTAGCTGTTCAAACTCATCATCAGTAATGTCATCACCACTAACATGACTGTTTTTTTCGGCAGATGGTGCCGGTGAAGCACTTTCTGCTTCTTCATGAGCTCCGGGCGCAGAACCCTTACCATGAAGCTCATCTAATAACTGTTCAAACTCATCCTGAGTAATTTCATCAATAGATCCAGCATCGACACTAGCAGAAGGCGCTTTATCAGATTCTTCAGATACAGAAGATTCTGCTACGACTGGCTCTGGTTCCTCAACGGCTGGAGGGGGAGGGACTTCTTCAGTAACAGCTTCATCTTCGGAAGCTGGTTGAGAAAGGCGGTGTAATTCTTCTAATAAATCAGGTTCAGCAGGATTAAGCGGTTCTCTGTTTTGCACTGAAGCAAACTGATCATTTACCGTATCAAGAGCCCGGAGCATTGTATCCATCAAATCTGCGGAAACACTTCGCTGACCGTTACGTAATATGTCAAATACGTTTTCAGCACCGTGACACGTCTCAACCAGCTCGGTGAGAGACAAAAATCCGGCACCACCTTTGACAGTATGAAAACCACGAAAAATTGCGTTTAATAGGTCGTTATCTTCGGGGTTATTTTCAAGTTCAACTAACTGCTCGGAAAGTAACTCTAAAATCTCTCCCGCTTCAACCAGGAAATCCTGCAAAATATCTTCGTCTAAATCGTAGCTCATACGGTACCCCTAAAAACCAAGACTTGATAATAAGTCATCCACTTCATCCTGAGATGCAACGGCATCTTCACGCTCATGAGGGTTCATGATTGGCCCTTCTGGTTCAGAAGGGTGATGACTTTTATCTATTTGTTGTTCTTGTTGGTTTGCTGTGCCAAATACAGTCAGAATTTCAACTAATCGCTGCTCAACCTCATTGACCAATTCAATGACGCGCCGGATGATTTGCCCCGTTAAATCCTGAAAATCCTGAGCCATTAATATTTCCATTAATTCGCTACGAAGTTCAGTACTATCACCCTCAATCTGACTTAATATATCGTCAATCCGATGACACAGAGCTTTAAATTCGGCTAACTCAACATGCCCATGCATGAGTTCATTCCATTGAGGACGGACGTACAACAGGCTTTGATGTAATTTATCTGCAATAGGCATACACCTGTCTACAGAATCCATCGTTTTATTAGCCGCGGTCTCTGTTTTAGAGATCACATAGGCCAGACGATCTTTTGCATCAGGAATTTCATCTTTAGCGATTTCACCAATCCGAACATCCAGAGTGAACTCTTTCAGTGATTCATGTAGTTCTCTCGTCAAACTTCCAATTTGTTGAAAAATTTGATGTTCAGCAGCACCAGATTGATAAATATCAATTAGCAACGAATTCGCATCATCTTGCTGTTCATTTTCGAGAAACTGCACGAGTTTCCGGGCTTGTTCTAATGAAATCATTTTGAATGAGCCGCCTTCCACAAGTTGAAAAATTTAATGCCTGTGTCCCAAGAGAAATTCTAAACTCATAAACGCTCAAAAATTTTATCTAACTTTTCTTTGAGCGTTGCTGCTGTAAATGGTTTTACGATGTAACCATTCACGCCCGCTTGGGCAGCTTCAATAATTTGTTCTCTTTTTGCTTCAGCGGTAATCATTAAAACCGGCAAGTGTTTTAATTCATCATCAGCACGAATGTTTTTTAATAAATCGATTCCCTGCATTCCTGGCATATTCCAGTCAGTCACAACGAACTCAAAATCACCCTTCTTTAGCATAGGCAACGCCGTGAGACCATCATCCACTTCCTGAGTATTATTAAAACCCAAGTCACGGAGTAGGTTCTTTACTATCCGACGCATTGTTGAAAAATCATCAACAATCAAAATTTTCATGTTTTTATTCAAAATTGCCTCCACTGAGTATGAGAATCAGTGATATTAATCATTTTGTGTCCAAGAACGAAGTTTTGTCCTTAAACGCTGCATCGTCTGGCTCAATATTTGGCTTACGCGAGATTCACTTACACCAAGTACTTCACCGATTTCCTTTAAGTTTAGCTCTTCATCATAATAGAGCGAAAGTACCAAAGCTTCACGTTCAGGAAGCGATTTTATTGACTCAATTAATGCTTTACGAAATAACTCGTCAGCAACACCTTTAAATGGTGAACTATCACCGTCAACATCAAAAGGGGATATAACATCCTCTGATACGCCTAAATCCTCGATCCCAATGATACGTGAACAATTAATATCAGTGATAATGCTATGGTATTGATCTAACGACATTCCTAAAAAATTAGCAACCTCAGAATCCGTTGGATCCCGATTTAATTCACCTTCAAGTGTTGAAATTGCCTGACTGATCTCACGATTATGCTTGTGTACCGACCTCGGAACCCAATCTCCGCGACGAATATCATCAAGCATTGCACCCCGAATACGAATTCCGGCATAGGTCTCAAAACTGGCACCTTTGCTTCCATCATAGTTTTTTTGAGCTTCAAGCAGACCAATCATGCCAGCCTGAATTAAGTCTTCAACCTGTACACTAGGCGGTAAACGTCCAATCAAATGATGTGCAATGCGCTTCACCAACTCAGAATATTTTTCCAAAAAAACCTGTTGGCTGCTGATGTTTCCATATTGATTGTAAGTTAACGCCTTATTCACTAAATGGTTCCCCGACTATTTCTGTACGATTAAGCAAGCGCTCTACAAAAAATTCCAAATGGCCACTCGGTGTTCGTGGTATGGGCCATGTTAACGCTTTATTTGCTAAAGAGCTAATAGCAAGCGAAGCGGGTGAACGTGGAAATGCATCCACAACAATTTTTTGTTTTTTAACTGACTGTCGTACATTATCGTCTAAAGGAATGCAAGCGACGAGTTCTATGCTTACATTAAGAAAACGCTCTGTGACCAAAGTCAACTTAGCAAATAATTCACGGCCTTCACGGTAACTGCGAACCATGTTAGCAACGACTTTAAATCTTTGTACCTGATGTTCTCTGCTTAATAATTTTATCAATGCATATGCATCTGTAATTGATGTTGGTTCATCACATACAACCACAACAACATCCTGAGCTGCCCTTGCAAAACTGACCACCATATCTGAAATGCCGGCAGCCGTATCAATCAAAAGGACATCCATCTCTTCTTCCAGGCTGCCAAAGGCCCTGATTAAACCAACATGCTGCGCATGAGATAGTTCAACCATGGACTGAGTGCCGGAAGTCGCAGGAATAATTTTTATACCAAGAGGTCCATCCGTAATTGCATCCTGAAGTTCACATTCTCCGGCCAGCACATGTCCCAGATTCTTTTTAGGTCGGATACCCAACATGACATCCACATTAGCAAGGCCCAAATCAGCATCAAGCACCATCACTTTTTTGCCCTGACGTGCCATACTCATTGCCATTCCTAATGTGACATTAGTTTTGCCAACGCCTCCTTTACCGCCCGTCACAGCAATAACTTTCGTAAGTGTCGGCTCATTTAAGCGACGCAGGCCGCTTGCTTGGTCGTAAATCATCTTATTTGTCATATCCACTCGCCGCCTAGATTCTCTCTGAGTCACTACTCCAGTAGTGAGGCTCATTATCTGCCGACTTTTCTAGCAACTCGTTTGCTTTTGCTACCATATATTTCGGTTGAGCAACAACAATATCTTCAGGAACCCGCTGGCCATTAGCGATGTATGCTACCGGTAAAGCATTCTCAACAATAACACTCACAAATTCTCCAAGGCTCAGGGACTCGTCCAACTTCGTCATTATGCATCCGGACAAAGGAATTCGTCTGAAATGATCAATCGTTTCCTGTAATACTTTTCGTTGGGCTGTTGCAGGTAAAACCAGATAGCTTCTTATAGCATTGCCCCGGTCCTGCATCAATGTATCAAGTTGCTCAGAAAGACGGACATCACGTTGTCCCATTCCCGCGGTATCAACCAAAATCAGGCGACGATTTCTCAGTTGGTGTATAACATCGGCTAACTCTTTGGAATCTTTAGCAACTTTTACAGGACAACCCATAATTCTTCCATATATCGCCAGTTGCTCATGCGCACCGATACGATAAGTATCAGTCGTGACCAATGCTATTTCATCAGCACCATATTCCATGGCTGCTCTGGCGGCTAGTTTGGCAATCGTTGTTGTTTTCCCGACCCCCGTCGGCCCGAGCAAAGCAACAACGCCTCCCTTCTTTAAAATATCTTGCTTGGAGGCAGGAATCTGGTCAGATACCAGACCAAGTAAAGCTTTCCAGGCTTTAGGTGGTGGCGTTTCTTCAGGGATGTAACATGCCAGCTGATCTGCAAGCTCTAAAGAGACTCCCATCCGTGCCAGACGCTTAATCAACATCGCGCGGAGAGGTTCTCTTCGTTCAACTTCCTGCCACATTAACCCCGATACCTGATGCTCTAACAACCGACGGATTGAGTTAATATCATCTTTCATTAATTCAATATCAGGATTTGGTTGTTCATCCTCTCTTGGATTTCGCCGGATAAACCGTGTGGGATCAAGTTGATTCGGTTGCATGCCAGCATGCAAATCAGTCTTCTGGTCGTTTTCTTGCCAACGTTGAGTCAGTGGGTTTTCATGCTTACCCTGGTCATTGTTTCCCTGCCTTTGCAGCAGTGAAGATAATGAATTGGCTTCAGAATCAGAACCACCAGACTGGTTGGGTGTATAATGCTTCAGTAAACTCGCAAATTGCTGAGTCATGGTCGGTTTTCCGTTACGATCAGATGACTGAGACTGACCTCCGATTTTAACCTGATCCTCTTTTAAACGACGACCACCCGCATATTCTGCTGCAGGATGCTTATCCTGATGATATTGTGACTTAGCACTGTAATGCTGCTGGGCCTGATTTTTAGGTATGACACTCTCACTATCAACAGCCGCGACGATTTCAACACCACCCGCATTTTTCTTGTTTGACATAATCACAGCATCATCACCAAGTTCTTCTTTAACTTGTAATAATGCAGATTTTACATCCTTGGCAAAAAATCGTTTAATTTTCAATGCAGTAATCCACCATTGCCATATTTATCTGCTAATTCCCTACAGCCTGTACTATTCTGATTTGCTTTTCATCAGGGATTTCCTGGTAAGAAAGAACCCTTAAGTTCGGTATCGTATTTTTGACAAATTTTGCGAGCGTGGTTCTTAATACTCCGGATGTCAATAATACGGCAGGTTCTCCCTTCAACTCTTGCTCTTGGGTCGCCTGACTTAACGAGAACTGAAGTCGCTCAGCCAAACCCGGTTCGATCCCTGCGGATTCACCACCAGCAGCCTGCATTGTTTGATGCAATATTTGTTCCAGCTCAGGAATCAATGTAATCACAGGCAACTCTGGCTCTATCCCATTGATTTCCTGTACGATTAATCTTCTCAATGCAATTCTGACAGCTGCTGTTAATATGTCGGGTTCTTGACTCTTTCCTGAGTATTCCGCAAGTGTCTGAATAATTGTTCTGATATCCCTGATCGGAATCGCTTCATTAAGGAGGTTTTGCAAGACTTTAACCACAACACCAAGAGAGAGCTGATCCGGAATAAAGTTCTCAATCAGCTTCGGCGCAGTACGTTCAAGCATATCAAGCAGGTTTTGTACTTCTTCATGCCCAAGTAACTGAGATGCATTGTTTGTTAACAACTGACTTAAATGAGTCGCAAGTACCGTAGATGAATCAACAACGGTATAACCCAAAGCCTGAGCATGTTCCCGGTGTTCATCATCAATCCATACAGCTTCGAGTCCGAAAGCCGGATCGTAGGTTTCTTCACCCTCAATTGCACCATAGACTTGCCCAGGGTTGATTGCCAACTCTTGATCCGGCCGAATCTCCGCTTCTCCCACAGCGACGCCCATCAGTGTAATCCGGTAACTGTTCGGCGGGAGTTCCAGGTTATCCCGGATATGGACCGGTGGAATTAAAAAGCCAAAATCCTGAGATAATTTTTTCCTGACGCCTTTGACCCGCTCAAGCAACTCTCCTCCTTGTTCACGATCAACAAGAGGAATCAATCGGTATCCGACCTCCAGACCGATAATATCAATCGGCTGAACATCATCCCAGGATAGTTCTTTTTGTTGAGGTGAGTCTGACGGATTTGGCTCTGGAATAACCTTCTCTTCAGAAGCTTTCTTCCTCTTTCTGTGCAATAAATATGCGCCACCTCCCGCCAAAATAGCTAAAGAAAGGAATGCAAAGTGAGGCATTCCCGGAACAATACCCATGACAGCCAGTATAGATGCAGTAATAATCAATGCCTTAGGATTATCAAACATCTGGATAATGACCTGCTGTCCCATATCTTCATCAGTATTTTGACGCGTGACCATAATTGCAGCGCCAATCGATAGTAATAAAGACGGGATCTGAGCCACCAGGCCATCACCAATCGTTAACAATGTATAGATTTTAATTGCATCGCCAAAATCCAGATTGTACTGAATCATCCCGATGGATAAACCGCCAACAATATTGATAAACAGGATTAAAATCCCGGCGATAGCATCCCCTTTTACAAATTTTGATGCACCATCCATAGAGCCATAAAAGTCGGCCTCTTTCGTCACTTCAAAACGACGCAGACGGGCCTGATCCTGATCAATCAAACCTGCATTTAAATCAGCATCAATAGCCATCTGCTTACCGGGTAATGCATCAAGAGTGAAGCGGGCACTGACCTCAGAAATACGTCCGGCACCTTTGGTTACAACCATGAAGTTAATGATCATTAAAATCAGGAATACGACTAAACCAACGGCATAATTCCCGCCAATCACCACGTTACCGAAAGCTTCAATAACCTTACCGGCAGAATCAGCACCATCATGCCCATGTAACAAAACAACCCGGGTTGAAGCCACGTTCAAAGCCAGACGGAGGAGCGTAGAAATCAACAGAACAGTCGGAAATGCTGCAAAATCCAGAGGACGACGGGTATACACCGTCACAAGGAGGACCACCATTGCTAATGCAATGTTGAAAGTAAAAAACAGGTCAAGTAAAAACGCAGGGATAGGTAAAACCACCATCGCCAACGTAACAAGAACCATGATCGGAGCACCGATCGCTGGCATACTACGCTGGGAGACAGATGGTAATTTATCCGCAAATGGCAACGAAAACTTCATAGATAACCAATAAAAACTTTCTAAACAGAAATAAGTAGTTAGAACTTCACTCAATGATGCGGTTACATGCAATTATCACACCATGGTTATGTCAATTTTATGGCTACTCCCTATGATGTCACAGGATAAATGCTCAGTATCTACGATACGGTTGGGAAGAAGCGTTGTAATATCTGACCTTTTTGAGTATCCGGCTGATATTCAAGGCAGACCAGACCGGATGTCGGAAACATCGGTGGCGTCACATCTCTGACAAATTCGCTGGTTAAATATCCAACCAGAGGTAAATGAGAAACTAAAAAGAATGACTCAATTTTTTCAACTTCAGCCAAAGCCATCATATAGCTAAAAACATGCTCGGCCTGCCCATAAGGGGTAATGTCATCACAAATTTCCACTGTTTTGGCATTCACATAACCGGTTATTTCCTGCCAGGTCTCCTGAGCACGAAGATAAGGGCTGACAAGAACCCGGTCTACAGAAATAGCCTGATGAGCAACCGCCTGCTGTAAAACACTCACAGAATCAACCTTACCACGTGCGGTCAGGCGTCTTTCTGCATCACCGGAAGCACTGAATCCGGCTTCACCATGACGCATGATATAAATTTTCATACTCATATACGATTAACCTTAAAAATCATTTTATTACCGCGATAACCTGCACTTTTTGGCCTTAATAAAGAAAAATCCGGCCATTATCCCATAACTGCATAGCAACCCAAAGCCGATGCTTTTAATATCTCAAAAACTAAAATAATTTTACTCATAAAAATATTACTTGTAGTTGGCTCTGAACCTTTTCAACGTCATACTAGTCATAATCAGTAATAATAAAAATCAAATCAGCATTCGCCGGGAGGCCTCCACCGTGCATATCAGCCCTAATGACACCAATCGATATCGGTACATCACCCTGCCAAATCAACTCAGAGTGCTGTTGATTCACGATGAAAACACGCCCAAAAGTGCGGCTGCATTAGCCATTAATGTCGGTCACTTTGACGACCCAACTGATCGCCCCGGACTTGCTCACTATCTCGAGCATATGTTATTTCTCGGCACAGAAAAACACCCACAGACCGGAGAATTTCAAAACTTTATCAACCAGCATGGTGGTTCACACAATGCGTGGACAGGAACTGAGCACAGCTGTTTCTTCTTTGATATTTCTCCGTCTGCGTTTGAAAAAGCCCTCGACCGCTTCGCTCTTTTTTTTATTTCACCACTTTTTAATGAAGAGGCACTTGATAAAGAACGTCTGGCGATTGAATCTGAATATAAACTAAAAATCAACGATGATACCCGCAGACTTTATCAGGTTCACAAAGAAACAATAAATCCTCTCCATCCGTTTGCAAAGTTTTCTGTCGGTAACCTGCAAACACTATCGGACAGAAACGGCGTCAGCATCCGTCAGGAAATTCTGGATTTTTATCAACAAAATTATTCATCTGATTTAATGACTCTGGTTATGCTTGCGCCTGAACCACTCGACGTACTGGAAAGTCACGCCAATGCGTTTTTTTCCGCAATACCTAATCAGATGAAACGAGGCAAATCCGTCTCAGTTCCTTTTGTCACAGCAGAGCAAACCGGCATACAAATTGAAGTTGAGCCATTAAAAGACATCCGGAAGCTGTCTCTTGCATTTCCGCTTGGCGGCATGACTCAACATTACCGTGTAAAACCACTCTCATACTTTGCTCATTTACTGGGTTATGAGGGACAAAACAGCCTGATGCTGGCCCTGAAAGAACAGGGATGGATTACAAGCTTATCAGCGGGTGGTGGAATCAGTGGCAGTAACTACCGGGAGTTTACGGTCAGTATGCATTTAACTGAAGAAGGAATGATGTACACAAACGATATCATTCAGGCGGTTTTCCATTATATCGGACTCATCCGGACTCAAGGACTTGAGAGCTGGCGGTATGAGGAGAAAAAGACCGTCCTAAATGCAGCTTTCCGTTATCAGGAGCCAACCCGCCCGATGGAAATGGTCAATAACCTTGTGATGAATATGCAGCATTATCAACAAGATGATGTTGTATGCGGTGACTATATCATGGAAGGCTATGATGAATCGCTGCTGCGTCAGATTCTCGACGACTTCGTTCCTGAGAACCTGAGAGTCACATTATTTGCACAAGGTCAGGATTATAAACAGACAGCAGCATGGTATTTTACACCTTACTCTGTCACGCCTTTTACACAAGAGCAGCTCGGTGCGTTTCGTGCTCCATCCTGTGACCTCCATATTGAGCTTCCGGAGAAAAACCTTTTCATATGTAGTGAGCTGACACCCAAACCCTCTGAATCGAGCAATACCAACCCTGAAATTATTTATGAAACGCCTGAATTTCGTCTCTGGCATATGCAGGATAACGAGTTTAGTGTCCCAAAAGGCGTCATTTATGTCGCAATTGATAGTCCTTATTCAGTTAAAAATACACGCAATATAGTGATGACCCGGCTATGTGTTGAGTTATTCCTTGATTCTCTGGCAAAAAAGACTTATCAGGCTGAAATCGCAGGGATGGGGTATAACATGTATGCACATCAGGGAGGCGTAACACTCACAATTTCAGGATTCAGCCAGAAACAGCCTGAATTACTGAAAGTCATTCTTGATCGTTTCGAACGACGGGAGTTTGTCAAACATCGCTTCGATTCAATTAAGCAGCAGCTTGAAAGAAGCTGGAAGAACGCGGCCAAAGACCGGCCAATATCTCAGCTATTCAATGCAATGACCGGTATTTTGCAACCCAATAATCCACCTTACCGTGAGTTACTGAAGGCTCTCCATTCAATCCATGTTGAGGAACTGGCTCCCTTCGTTGACAAAATGCTTTCTGAGCGTCACATCGAAATGTTTATTTACGGTGACTGGAGAAAATCTGATGCATTCAGTATTGGCAAAGATTTGATTCAGGCGCTGCACATCAAGGATGCTCAATCAGAAGAGTCGCTGAGACCTTTGGTGATGCTTGGCAAGCAGGGAACGTTCAGACATGAAATTCATTGTGATCAGGATGATTCCGCCGTCGTCATTTATTATCAAAGCGAATGTACTTCCCCAAAAAACATTGCCCTTTATTCACTTGCGAACCACCTGATGTCTGCCACATTTTTCCACGAAATCCGCACAAAGCAGCAACTTGGCTACATGGTGGGAACCGGTAATCTCCCATTAAATAAACACCCGGGAATTGTACTTTATGTTCAATCACCTAATGCCGGACCAGCAGAATTAATGGCTTCAATTGACGAATTTTTAAATGCGTTTTATCTGGTGTTACTGGAATTAAGCGAATATCAGTGGCACAGCAGTAAACGGGGCTTATGGAATCAAATTTCTGCACCAGACACCTCTTTGCGTAACAGAGCACAAAGGTTATGGGTTGCAATAGGTAATAAGGATACGGAATTCTCACAACGTGATCAGGTCCTTCAGGAACTCAGACGTTTGTCCCGATCGGATATGATTCGCTTTGTTGTTAATCAGTTAAAACCACGTACTGCGAACCGGCTGATTATGTATAACCGGGGAAATGTACACCACGCCTCTCAGGAATTAACCCTTGGCAGAGAGATTAATTCCATTCATGAGTTCCAGCTGATGCCTAAAGCATATGATTTAGGCTAAAGAGAATCAGTCATGGCTGCTTAAACACTTCATCTGAGTAAATTTCGCTCAGATGAAATCACGTCTTTGAGAGAATGAGGATGAAGTTTGACGCAAACATTTTTCCATTTAAACGCCACTGTCGGATTAGCCAGGCGTTCATCTTCTCCCTGAGGCGAAGACAGTTTAACCTTTATCTGATGCTTCCCGGTATTCTCCTCTATCTGTGGAAACTTCTGACATAATTCCGCATAAAAATCTTCAGCAGAGGAAGCCTTTGAAGGAATAACGAATTCAACATGTTCCCATCCTTCAACAGGATAAGATTTCCCTTCAACCGGATAAGGTAATTCCAGATAGCCTGTCTGCCAGTGACCCAGGTTCACGGGCTGAAACAACTCAATCACAATAATCGGCCTGCCATGAATCAATGACTCAGAAATCACCAACCCTCTCTTCTTCCACGCCTGATGAGCAGCCCTTGCCTGATCGATATCATTCAGCCGCATGGCAATATGATCCATTTCATAAGCAGTCAAATCCAATTCAAGAAGCGCACATAGTTGAAAAATTTGATTCATAAATCCGGGAATGTCTGCATACATCAACTCCGGAGTCAGCCGTTTCTCTGTTAATCCATTTTGCATAGGTATCCCCTTTGAAGACAAAAATACTGATTTATAGTCATGCCTTTTTCACCCGTCATACTGACCGCCCTGATATGCACAATTCCATATAAAATACTGAGGTTCCGTTGGCAGAAAGTGCATGAATATCCGTATCGAGGTCTGTTTTATTCCCTACACATAGAATATTCATTGAAGCCTGGTGATCTTATCAGAATAAAAGTAGATAATTTCGGCTTTTTCTCACTATAAGCACAGCCAGATAATTGCTATCATGTTTGCCAATTTTCGTTAAAAATCGAGATATGTGTCCCAATTCTCCAAGGTCAACAGCCTGGCAATGATACATAGTCAACATATTCTAAAAATTGAAGGATAAGCAGGTGAATATCCAAGCATTAATCAATGACAGAGTCGCTCAGGCTCTTGAATCCGCAGGCGCACCAGCAGGCAGCCCGGCAGCTGTTCGACAGTCAGCAAAACCACAATTTGGTGATTATCAGGCAAATGGTGTTATGGGTGTCGCGAAGAAACTGGGGATAAACCCACGTGAATTTGCTCAAAAAGTGTCAGATGCTCTTGATTTGGAAGGGATAGCCAGTAAAACAGAAATCGCCGGCCCCGGATTTATTAATATTTTTCTGAGTGAATCGTTCCTCGCTGAACAAGCCGGTATTGCACTGGCTGATGAACGTTTAGGGATTGCACCAGAACAACAGCAAACAATTGTTGCTGACTATTCTGCGCCGAATGTAGCCAAAGAAATGCACGTTGGTCATCTTCGTTCAACAATCATTGGTGACGCAGTTGTCCGTACTCTCGAGTTTCTCGGTCACAAAGTGATTCGGGCAAACCATATCGGGGACTGGGGAACACAATTCGGTATGTTGATTGCTAATCTGGAAAGAATTCAAAATAATTCCGGTGAAATTTCGATGGAATTATCCGATCTGGAAGCTTTCTATCGCGAATCAAAAAAGCTATATGACGAAGATGAAGCTTTTGCTGAAACTGCCAGAAAATATGTGGTGAAACTACAAAGTGGTGACCAGTTCTGTACTGAAATGTGGAAAAAACTGGTTGATATCACCATGTCGCAAAACCAGAAGAACTATGACCGTCTGAATGTCTCTTTGACCCGCGATAATGTGATGGGTGAAAGCATGTATAACGACATGCTGCCGGCAATTGTTGCTGATCTGAAGGAAAAAGGGATCGCTCAGGAAGATGACGGTGCGCAGGTTGTATTCCTGAACGAATACAAGAATAAAGATGGCGAACCTATGGGCGTCATTATCCAGAAGCGGGATGGTGGTTTCCTGTATACAACAACCGATATTGCCTGTGCTAAATATCGCTACGAAACATTAGGCGCAGATCGGGTACTTTATTTTATCGATTCACGTCAGCACCAGCACTTGATGCAGGCGTGGACGATTGTTCGCAAAGCTGATTATATCCCGGAAAGTGTCTCTTTAGAGCATCATGCATTCGGTATGATGCTGGGTAAAGATGGCCGGCCCTTTAAAACACGTGCTGGTGGCACTGTTCGTCTTGCTGATCTGCTCGATGAAGCAGAAGAGCGGGCAACCAAGCTCATCGAAAACAAAAATCCTCAGTTATCTCAGGAAGAAAAATCACACATTGCAACGACAGTCGCAATGGCTGCAGTCAAATATTCGGATTTATCGAAAAACAGAACGACTGATTATATTTTTGACTGGGATAATATGTTGGCTTTTGAAGGAAATACCGCGCCGTACATGCAGTACGCATATACCCGGATTGTATCTATTTTTTCTAAAGCTGGTATTGCCATGGACGATTTATCCGGTGATATTCATATTACTGATGATCGGGAAAAAGCAATGATTGCGCGATTGCTTCAGTTTGAAGAAACAGTTCAAGCGGTTGCCCGCGAAGGTCAGCCTCATATTTTGTGTACCTATCTGTTTGAGCTGGCAGGCCAGTTCTCCAGTTTTTATGAAGCCTGCCCGATCCTGACAGCTGATGATGACAATACAAAACAAAGTCGTCTGAAACTATCAGCCCTGACCGCCAAAACAATTCATCAGGGATTAAACTTGTTAGGAATTAAGACACTGGATCGAATGTAATCTTCTCTGTTACAGAACAAATCCGGCCTCTGCCGGATTTGTTTTTTCTTCTGTCACTCAAGCAAAATATGTCATTAACTACCGGTATTCGGCCGCACGGCATATTTTCCAGATCCCAGAAAAAAGATAGCAATCGCAGCAAAAAGATAAGTACCAATATCCTCTACAGCCCATGCGCCAAACTTATTCAGTGAAAACAGATCACCCGTATGAAGTAATCCGATAACCACCAGGCAAGTGCCCATGATGAAAACGGAAGCGACACGTGTGTATAACCCCAAAATAATCAACAAAGGAGCAACGACCTCACCCAGATAAACTCCATACGCCAGAAAACCGGGCAGACCTGCTTTAATAAATAATCCCTGAATAAATGCGGTGCCAGCAAAAATTTTGTGTATACCATGGAGTAAAAACATCAGACTAAAACTAACCCGTAGTATGAGTTTACCCAGATCGGGGTTATCAAATCCCATTTCAACTCTGTCAATCAGCTCTTTCATCCTTCTGCATCCTCAATTTTTAAATAATATTTGAGTATAAAAATATAAAAACAGATTAGCATGGGTAATGTCAGATGTTCTTTATCTAAAATTCTGAATATTTTTATTGTGTTAAATCAATACGTTTTCGAAAAAATTACTGTAGTTCAATGAAAGAAGTCAATGGATATTCTGAGGCTCTGGAACGTATTTATCCTTCATCATAAAAAAAGACAAGCCAGAAAGACAGCCCGCCTTTTATGAAATGAGAAACGGAAAATATACAATGATGAAAGATAAACACGCCCTGAGTCTATAGACTCCGGGCGACCTCATATGCATCCCAAATAGCATACATAATATTCTGAACTTGCCTTGAATCTCCAATTAAATAAAGTTCAGGGATGCTATGCTGAACTTCTTCATAGAGGCGTCGTTTTGAATCATAACCAACCGCCAGAATGATAGAGTCAACAGGAACAGTTGTTTGCGAATCGGTGCTCTGATGATGAATCACAACGCCCTCACCAGATTGTTCTGTGACTCTTGATCGGGTGAAAACCTGAACATTTTTATAATCAAGCAATTCAAGTAACATCTCACTATTAGCATGGCAAAGTGGACCAGCCAGTGAGAGCAACGCATCTTCCTGCTCAACAATCGATACCGTTTTCCCCTGATTCCTTAGCCATAAAGCCGTTTCACACCCAACTAATCCACCACCAATAATCAGCGTTTTCTCACCAGCATCCTGATGTCCCAACAATATATCCGTTGCGGTATAAACACGATCAGCACCGGGAATATCAAACTTTTTCGCTTCAGAGCCGGTGGCAATAATCACGGCATCCGGATTGAGGTCGCTGAATGTGTCTTTGGAAACACATGTATTCAGATGAACATTCACCTGGCAAGCTTGCAATTCAGCTTCATACCAGGCCAGTAACGCCAGGTCATCTTCTTTAAAATCAGGGACACCTCCGGCAAGCACAACACCACCTAACTTGTCACCCGCTTCATACAAGTCAACATGATGTCCTCTTATTGCTGCAACTCTGGCAGCTTCCATACCGGCAACGCCCCCACCGACAATCATGACATTCTTTTTCCTCAGCGCCGGAGTCAGCGCATAATCCTGCTCTCTTCCCGCCGCTGGATTCACGGCACAGGAAATCATCGTATATTTAGCCAGACGCCCCATGCACCCTTCCTGACAGGAAAGACAGGGACGAATGGTGTCTGCCCGGCCAGCCCTTACTTTATTCGGTATTTCAGCATCAGCCAGCAGAGGCCTGCCTAACCCAATCATGTCTGTTTTTCCTTCAGCAATAGCTCTGGAAGCTAATTCAGGGTCATCCATTCTCCCGGCAGTGATCACCGGTATGTCTACGGCTTGTTTCAAAATTTCGTTGTAAGGCAGATAAAGCCCTTTATCCTGATACATCGGTGGATGGCTCCAGTACCAGGAATCATAAGATCCAACATCGCCATTCAGTGCATCATATCCAGCCGCTTCAAGTAATTTAGCCGCTTCAATACCTTCCTTGATATCTCGGCCTTTTTCATCAAATTTTTCTCCGGGCAGCCCCCCTTTCAACCAGTCTTTAATAAAGCTTTTGAGGCTGTAGCGAAGTGTCACCGGAAAATCCTGACCACAGCGCACTTTAATTGCTTTAACAATATCAGTCGCGAACCGCAACCGTTTCTCTAAAGTCCCACCGTAAGCATCCGTTCTGCGGTTGAAGAATTCAATCGCAAATTGATCCAACAGGTAACCTTCATGAACAGCATGAATTTCCACCCCATCAAATCCGGCTTTCTGACAAATTTCAGCTGCATCAGCAAACTTACGGATATAAGTTCTGATTTCCTCGATGGTTAACGCCCGACATGTCACATCTGGCATCCAGCGATGCGGAATTTCAGAAGGGCCAATGGCATTTTTGACTAATCCGGGAATGCCCACCCGCCCAAACCCTGCAGAAAGTTGCAAGAATATTTTGGAATCATAGCTATGAACCCTTTCTGTCATCAATCTGGCTGTTTTAATAAAGTTTACCGGATTTAAGGTCGGACATGGCATCATCGGAAGTTCACATGGCTCAATGTCATTTTCAACTTTCGTGACTCCGGGCATGATCAAACCGGCACCGCCCCGGGCGCGTTCAACATAGAATTCAACCCCCCTCTCATTAAAGCTGCCATCAGCATTACAAAAGCCACCGGGGCCCATCGGAGCCAGCATGTAGCGATTTTTTATCTCAACTTGACCTATTTTTATGGGCTCAAAAAGGTTCGGATAGTGCTTGCTTCTCATACTGGCCTCCAGATAATTATTTTGATGTTTTGTAATTTAACCGAACGTATTCGGTTAAAAATTAGCACAAAACTAATCCACAAAATCAGACCTGTATCAAGAGAGTAAAAAATGAGAAATCAGTTGCATCATCAAATCAATCTGATTGAGAGAACAACTGATTGTTTTCATGGAAGATTAAGGTAAAAAAAGTGTCACTAAACGTTGCATGTATGCTTTCATATCACGAACCAGATCATTCCGGCCATCTAACATACACCAGTTGAAAACAACTCCCCGCGCACTCATAAACAAAAAATCAGATATCTCTTCAGCCGTCTGCCCGGAGATGACTTCGTTTCGGGCTTGTCCTTCAGCCAAAAGTGACTGAAGCACCTGTTGCATTCCCCGGTTTTTCTTTAAAAACCAAATGTTATCTGCGTGATAAAGAACCTTCATCGTATCAATACCGACCCGGACATTATAATCGGCATAATACTGAAAAAATTCAACAACCTGTTCCGGCACTTTATATGCTTGAATGCGTGCTTTCACCTCTTGCAAGAAGTACTCATCAGCATTTTCGTAGATTTGTGAAAGAATATCTTCTTTCGACCGGAAGTGATGATAAAAGGCGCCGACGGAAACATTGGCTGCTTTACTGATTTGACTGACAGTTGTGGCATGATAGCCATTTTTTTGCATCAGCATTAATCCAATATCGTAGATATGCTGTCGTGTTTTTTGCGCCTGTTGCTGCCGTTTAGTTAATTCTTGCTTTTGCAAATGCCCTCCTCAGCAGAAAATTCAACCTCAGATCAATCAGTGCCGGATACAATGATCGTATCGCAAATATAACCAATCAAAAGAGGGGAAATCTACCCCTCTTTTTGTAAATAAAGAAAATTAATTACCGCATGCGTTGCTGATATCATCAAGCGAACCCCGATCCATTCCGGAATTCGAGCTAAGCTCAGAAGGACATGCAACCTCTTTATATTTCAATGCCGGATTATCAGCAGCCTCAAACCAGTTGGCATACCACAGGCAACCCTGTTGCATTTCTGTCAGATTCCGCGATCCGAAAACACTGTTACAGCGTTTAACCAGACAGCTCTTATACTCGTCAAGAGATGCATTCCAGCCAATTTCCTGTTTACAGGCAGCCAGTAAACCACCATATTGCGAGCCCAGCTCGCTTGAAGAAATTCCCCATTGGGCAGAACAGGCATTAAACGCACCGACACCACCACCCGGAACAAGAATATCAAACTGACCACCGCTCACATCGTAACCGATGTTAATGGCCTGAACGATCATTGTTTTACCTTTCAAAGCAGCTGAGCCCGGATCACCAGAAGAGTTATGAGACTCTCCGGTAAACTGGAGCTGGTAGCAACGGCCACAGACATCACCACTTGATGTTGCTGCATATCCGTACGATAAATTGTCGTTCACTTTAAACGGAATCATAGAAAAACATGTATATGCACTGCCACCACTACAAGCACTTTGCGTGCTGAAATCTGTTAATGGTGAGTTCGAAACAGAACAACTCTGCAATGCATTCAACCCGGTTGGCACATTTTCTTTCCAGCCACAGTGTGGTTTACAGCAATCCCAGAAGCGGGTCGCATAGCCACTACAACCGGTTTCTATTGGATCATACTCCGTATCTGTTGTGCTTCCTCCATTGTCACCGCCGGTATTTCCGCCATTGTCATCGCCGGTACTTCCTCCGTTATCATCTCCGGTGCTTCCACCATTGTCATCACCAGTGCTTCCGCCATTATCATCGCCGGTATCACCGCCACCTTCGACTGAAAGTGAAACAATTTCAGGAGTGACGACACCATCGGTCACACTCGCACAAAAGCCAAATGATGCACTTGAATTGGGAGAAATCGTACCATTACCAGATGGCGTTACGGTTGAGCCATCGAGCGTACCATTCCAAAGATTATTGACTGCTGCACTTTTCAGATCCAGCTCAACAGTCCAGCTTGTAATATTCGCGTCACCGTTATTGGTAATACTGACATTGGCACAATAGCCACTTCCCCAGCTGCTCTGTAAAGACAGCGTTGCCTCACCAGCGCCGGAGGTCAGCGCGTAGGCCGGACCGGTAATAAATGGAAGTGAGGCTAAGCCGACACAACCAACAAGACGTTTTAACTTTTTTTTCATAAAAAATGGCCTCGTTAAATTAGTAAAAATCCCACGTATTAAAATCGCGATAAAGAAAAGGCAGCAACATTCTGGTCGCCAACTGCCTGAAACCAGAAATCAGTACCAATCACAACAATTTCAATCCGAACATACTTCTTATGCCCGTATATGGGGATAAGCGTATTAAACTAATACAGCCTGAATCATTTTAGCTTTTATCAAATTAAAAAGAGAGATATCACCTATATAATTTCACCTTGATATAAAAATTACACAAACATAAAGAACAACATATGTTAAAATTAATTCATTAATAATAATTAAATCAATGACAGATTAATTATTTGGCATGCACATCTATTCAGAGAACTTTCATACCAATAAAATCAACAAACATCTGACAGAACTATATTTCCCAGAAAAAATGGCTCTGTCATCTGAATAAAAAAGCAGATATGAACATCTGCTTTTTTCTGATTTATAAAAATAAAACACCGGCTTATTTAGTCACGGACAATTGATACTGACCGGAACCCGAATAAGATTTCACAGAAAAATAATAGTAACCTTGTTCGGCCTGATAGGTGATCGACTCACTGGAACCTGATGCTTCTGAAGCTGCAACCTGAACCCATGAGCTTTGGTTATCCCATTTCATGATTTTCAGGTCAAAATCCGTATTTGAAGGACCTTCAAGTGCAAGCTTGATTGTTCCGCCATCATATTGAAACCAGTTGCCATCGGGTTCAATTTTTTCCCCTTTTTCTGTTAATGACCCCGTGTAGACAACAGTGTCTGATGGCGTCGTTGGTGTGGTTGGTGTTGTCACATCGCCCGGAGTCACAGTGAAAGAAATCGTCTCTGCCGGCGCAGAAACATCTGTGATATTCAGTCCTGACTCATTCCCATTCCACCACAAAGAGTTCGTGCCTTTAGATGTCAACGCATTCGGTAGTGAAGCCGTAAACTCGCCGTATTCATGGTATAAGTCTTTATTATCCCCATAATTACGATTATTTTCAGGGTCACGAAGCGCATCGGCATGTTCCATTTGGATATATGGATGCCATTCATTCGAGTTATCACCCGCTGGATCAACATGCCATACGGCCAACCCTTGATCCGGTTGTTCTGTGTTTTGACCTGACCGATGGATGGCTTCAATATAAAATGCTTCTTTCGGGTTCGCCGGATTACTCCACTTATAATCAGTGTTTGAGCCGGATGTCGCTGACAAACGCCCTTGTGGCGCATTGGCATTAATCGCCGGATTCAGCTCAGTCACCGAATCCCATCCCGCAAGTGCCCGTAAAGGAGCGACTGGCGGAACCGGGTGCAGCTGACTGGTTTGACTGGCCGAGCCATATCCCATAATGCCGAAAGAAGCGACTGAGCCCAGAGAGCTTCCGTCATAGTCATATAAATCAGGCCATCCTGCAATCAGGTGTCCTGATTCATGTGCAAAAGTACCAATTGACAACCGGCTTCCCATATCAGAGATCTGGTAGAGGTTAGAACAGACACCATCCGCACAAAAACGCGGGCTTAAACCCCCCATGTGCGGCCACAACCCTCTGGCCCATGAACTGTCTGAATCCCCTGCATAGAAAAAGTTCAGCCCCTTAATCAACCCCTGACTGTCAGTAGACAAGGTTGAAAAATCAAATCCCTGCTGATTTTCAAGCCAGTCCAGCGCTTCATGAATCAGTTCTTGCGAACGAACGGACGATTCAAGACTTGAATCTGCATAGTAAGATTTTTTATGTTTTGCCGTATAGTAGGTTGTAACAACATTGGTATAATCAAGTTTCCCGCCGGAAACCGAGCGGAAATAGCCCCGGATAGACTGAAAGTTTCCAAACTCATGATAATCCAGGTCATTCAGAAAATGTTCAACCTGAGATTTGGTAATTGAACCTGATTTGTCCGGGAAATCGATGATCACTGTTAACCCTTTCAGAGAACCCGTCACAGTGGATGATGATGCCGTGCTTATCAGCGTATTCCCCAAGGGCGTATCACCCTTGACTTTCAGCATTGCCTGACGTTTTTTCAAAGCCAGCTTACCTTTTGCAGCGGCTGTCAGACCTTGCTGACTCATCGTAGAGATCATCGGTAATTGATTATCTGACTGAACAGCCAGCTTTCCGGTTGAAATGAGCTGGCTACCATCTTGCGAGACTTGTGCGTAAGCCATCCCTTTTAGTTGATTATCGTAAACAACCAGACGTCCTGATTTTGTTCTTTGCTCTGCAAAATAATCATTACCAGTTAATGTCAATGTGATGACATCACCATTTGGTTGTGTGAACTGATAATTTTTTCCGTGATATGGTACTGCTGAATAAGCAAGTTGACCTACTAAAGTTAAACTAAATAAGCCGAGTGTAATTTTATTTTTCATTTTAATTCCTTCATTTAATCACAAACCGATATAAAGAGTATTCTTCAGTTTGCGGTGGTATTTTTACCCCAAAAGCATCGGACAATCAAATAAACCACCAGATTTAAATTTTAATTACAGAATCATTCCGAAATCAAAAAATCTTATTTATGAATAAATTAAAAAAACAAAAGACATAGTAATAGCAGACTCATAAAAAATTCAGACAAACACTTATTATAATCAGACAATCTACCAAATATTTATACCCACAAAAAATAAAACGATCAGTAACAAATTAATCGCATCATAAGGCATAATTAATAATTATTATAATTTTATGATTGATATTATTTTTATACCCAGATGACCTCAAGCTGCAGGATTCAGAGCTTCATCAACAAGTTCAGTTCAGGGAAAATAACTGAAGGAATAATGACGCCTTTCGAAGTGATTTGACGCAGAAATGAATTTGTTGATGCGCTCCCGAAGGGTAAGATGCCACTCAGGTATGCAGAGGATAAACATAAAAACAGCTGCTATTTCCATCAGCAGCTGTTTCAATGATAAGAATATGTTTTACATAATCACCGTCAGTGATAATGCCCGCTCCCGGTTTATCCGGTATCTCACCTGCCGGGGCTTACCTTCCCCGGAATCAGCGGAGCTTTCTTGACCGGTTGACAGCCCTTTGCTGGTTGATAGTTTTTTACTGGTTGATAGTTCTTTACTGGTTGATAGTCCTTTGTTGGCAGATAACCCTTTGCGAGTATCAACTAAACGGGATATCACACCCTTTTTCATCCAGACACTGAGCATAGCATCGATACCATCTTCGCTGAGATGAAAATGTCGGGCGAGCTCTTTTCGGCTCACTGTACCATGCTTTTCCAGATAATCTTTCAGCTCATGAAGAATCATACCAGCTGTACCTCAAGATGTTCTAATACGTTCCCTTTATGTTTCAGCCAGCGATAAAGCATATATCCACCAGCAACAATCATGACAATCCAGACGCTGCTTTTCAGCGGATGCCCGCCAAAATTCGCAACCTGATTGATTAATGTTGCCAGGCAATAGGCCAGACCAAATGTCCAAAGGGCAATAAACTTCGTATATTTGGTGCCAAATTCACGAACATAAGCCCCTAATGCAGCAACACAAGGCGTATAGAGCAGGATAAAAACAAGATAGGAAAAAGCAGCGGCTGCACCATTGAAATTTTGTTTCAGATTACCAAAAATTGATGCATCTACTCCCTGATCTTCAGCAACACTCGAGCTATCAGATAAATCACCGACTTCAATTCCCAAAGGATCGGAGTAACTCAGAGCACTCAGATTATCGGGGATTGTCATGACTGCTTCTTTCAGGCTGGCAGCTAAATCAAACTCGCCCCCCTCATCACCGCCGGAGGAATATAAGCTGTTCAATGTACCGACAACCGCTTCTTTGGCAAAAATACCGGTAATAATACCAACGGTGGCTTCCCAGTTTTGCTGTTCAACGCCAATTGGCTCAAAGACAGGCGTCACCCATTGAGAAACTCTGGACAGGACGGACAACTCACTATCTTCATTACCAAAGCTTCCATCGGTACCGACAGAGTTCAAAAAGCTCAGCATAGCCACAACTAATACAATTGTTTTCCCTGCGCCCAATACAAACCTTTTCAGTTTTTGCCATGTTTTAATCAAAACATTTTGTAAGGTTGGTATTTCATAATCAGGCATTTCCATCAGCAAACTGTCACTGCTACCGGGGTAAATCGTATGACGTAATACAATACCGGTAAACACAGCGACTAAAATACCAATGAGATAAAGAAGAAAAACAATATTTTGTCCTGAATGAGGGAAGAAAGCAGCAGCAAGCAGAGCATAAACAGGTAAACGGGCACCACATGACATAAATGGCACCATGGCTGCTGAAAGACGTCTTTCCCTTTCCTGATCCAGCGTCCGTGTCGCCATAATCGATGGCACGTTACAACCAAAGCCCAAGACTAACGGAACAAACGCTTTACCCGGCAAACCAATTTTCTGCATCACTTTGTCCAGCACAAACGCAGCACGTGACATATAACCGGAACTTTCCAGCACGGCGAGAAATAAATACAGGCAGGCAATCACAGGGATAAATGTCGCAACTGTCTGAATACCACCACCAATACCATCAACAATAATCGTTGTCAGCCATACCGGCAGGTGATTATCCAGCAACGCGTGTCCCCCATCCACAAGCAATGCACCAACAGATATATCAAAAAAGTCGATAAATGCACTACCAATGTTAATGGAAAACATAAACATCAAATACATGACAAAAAAGAAAAATGGAATACCAATCCACTTATTGAGCACGAACCGATCGGCAACTTCAGTAAACCCATGCCCGAGTTTCCCCTGACTCTTACGGATTCTTTGGCATTGGTCATGTAAGAAAGTGTAACGGGTATCTGCAACATGCAAATAAATATCTAAAGAGCACTGCTGACGTTTAGTCGTGACTTCACGTTGGCTTTCTTCAGAAAGGCGATTAATCACCAGGCTATCATCACCCAGCGCTCTGATCGCTAAAGCTCTTGCAGAAACGTCCTCTTCCTCAAACAAAGGTTCAACTGAGGAAATAATTGATTCAAACTCATCACCATAATCCAGCTTCAGTTCACGATGTGGTATCCCCTGAACCAAAGCTTTATGCATACTTTCTTTAAACTGTTTTACCTGAGATTTATTATGGGCAGATAACGCAAAAACAGGACAACCTAATACTTTCTCTAACTCTGCTGCATCAATCGTTAATCTTTCTCTTTTTAGTGCGTCCGTCTTATTTAAAACGACAACCATCGGACGACCAAGCTCACGAAGCTGTAAGGTCATATATAAGCTTCGTTCAAGGCAAGTTGCATCAACAACATTGATAATTAAATCAGCAGGATGAGATAACACAGATTTAGATGCAATAGATTCATCGATACTGTGGCTATCATTGCCACTGTCTAATGCATAAATACCAGGCAAGTCTGTCAGTAAAAAATCATTTCCGGCATGAGAAAACTTACCGGTTTTTTTCTCTACAGTCACACCAGCCCAGTTACCAACCTGCTGTTTCGCACCGGTCAAACCATTAAATAATGTTGTCTTTCCGCTGTTTGGGTTTCCTACAGTTAAAATTTTATAATTCATTTCACATCTCCGACTTCAATAGCAGAGGCGATCGTTTCTCTTACTGCAAGTAATACACCACGGACTTCAACCTGTAACGGATCTCCTAAAGGAGCACGTCTGACTAAGCGGATGGATGTCTCGGGTAATATTCCCATAACCATTAAACGTTTTCTGACCGACTCAGAAAGGTGGTGAAAAGATTTCACCTGTGCACATTGCCCTGCTTTAAGTTGAGTTAGTTTCATTTTCAATACCTATTGAGAAGTATTATCGTTGTCGTTATCACTTACGTACAATACACCGAATGTCCTTATAGTTCATGAGGTAAATCAAAAAAATTTTAAAATTGAACTGAAGTGCTCGGATAACAATAAATAGTGTCAATCGCCAGCTGTAACGTAAAAACCACATCAAGGGATAATCAACAAATCACCAAAAAATGCAAAAACTGTTTAATTAACCAACAAAAAAGTCAAAATAAAGTCATATGATCACCAATTTTTTAAAATTAAGACTGACGAAGAGAAGATGTGGTGTTATGCTTTCAAGCGCTTATACCGCTGCAGTAGGGGGGGATTGTTCGCAATAATCTGCTGTACGGTATGAGTCCTACTATTTATTCTTTAGTCGAAAGAGATATTCCAAAAACCTTCGTTTTAACAACCAGGTATATCTCATTGATGGCGAATTCCGCCCATGGTATAGCCCTTAGGGCTGTACCATGACCCTTTTTTTATCAGGCTGCTTTCAATCTGTTCGTTTTATAACCAAGTCGTTTTATAACCAATTCGTTTTATACCAATCTGGAAAATAAACTGATCATCTGGATGTGTCTGGTGGAGCAAACATACAAGGGCATGGAGCCCTTGTTTAAGCGCCCATGGATAGCTTGAGCGGTTTGCGGAACCAGATATATCCAGATCAGAAAATGACTTAGAATGGTATTAAAACCAACACCGCTACACCTGACAGACTAAACATTACTTCCCTAAGCAATCTGTAAATTGTTTCGTAATATGCTCAATAAAATGGAAATAGCCACCGGGACTCACTTCAATATTCGTGGCCAGAGGATCTAATGTGCCCTGCTTTGCATGTGTTCCACGTGTTACAGAATGAATGACTGCCGGCAAGAACTGCGGCTCAGAAAAAATACAGACGCCTTGTTGCTGACTCAACACCCTGCGGATTTGAACCAAAGTTTTTGCCCCGGGTTTTCTGTCAGGATTGACAGTGAAGTGTCCAATATTATTTAAACCATAACGTTTTTCGAAATAGCCGTATGCATCATGAAAAACATAGTAAGGTTGCTCATGGACAGATGCCAGAGAATGCTTAATTTCTGTATCCGTTTTATCCAGCTTGCGGATAAAATCAGATAAATTGGTCTGGTAGCGTTCAGCATGTTTTGGGTCTGCAGCAACCAGACGCTTTGAAATTGCTGTTGCCACATCCCGGACGACATCAATGCCTAACCAAAAATGCGGATCAATGTTGCCATGATGGTGATGTCCGTCATCCTCATGCCCATGCTCGAAATGTCTGAAATGAATATCAGGCAATTGACTAATGGTGAGTACATTTGGATGACGACTGAGTGACTTGGTCAGAAATGGCTCCAAACCTTCACCAAACCATATAATTAAATCTGCCTTTCTGATTCGCTTTACATCTGAAGGACGTAGTGCATAATCATGCGGCGACGTATTTGCTGCCAGCAAAACATCCGGTTCACTCACTCCAGCCATCAACTCATAGCAGATAAGCTGAATCGGCTTTACGCTGGTCAAAACGTTCATAGCAAGTGATGGATAAGAAATCAGAACCGAAGCAATAAAAAGTAGTATAGAACGAAAATACTTCATGACTTTTTCTCAGAGGATAACTAATATTACTAACATGTTACATTATAACATAACACCAGACAACCGGGTTATCTCATGTCATCTCTCATAAAACTAGAAAACATCTGCGTTGAGTTCAACCGGAGATATGTTCTGGACCATGTCAGCCTCACTGTTGATAAAGGAACAATTACAACATTAATCGGCCCGAATGGTGCCGGAAAATCGACCTTAGTCAAGGTGTTACTTGGGTTACAGCCCATTCATTCCGGCAAAATGGTCAGGCCAGACCGTCTGCGAACCGGCTATGTTCCTCAGAAACTGCGACTGAATGAAGCACTTCCGCTGACTGTAATCAGATTCCTGAAGCTGGCGGGTCGCTTTAGCAAGCAAGAGCAAATGAGCGCTTTAAAGTTAGTCGGGGCAGAGCATTTAATCAATCATAATATGCATCAGCTATCGGGCGGAGAAAGTCAGAGAGTTTTACTTGCAAGAGCTTTACTACAACGCCCGGATCTGTTGGTTCTGGACGAACCAACTCAAGGCGTTGATGTTCAGGGACAAATCGATCTCTATAATTTAATTCATTCACTGAGACAACGATTTGAATGTGCCGTTTTCATGGTCTCTCATGATCTGCATTTGGTCATGGCTAAAACCGATCATGTCATTTGTCTGCAACACCATATTTGTTGCCATGGCGCTCCGGCTGAAATTACCCGCCACCCCAAATATATCGCCCTATTTGGTCAGCCGACAAATGAAACATTTGCCTTCTACAACCATCACCACAAACACTATCATGATTTGTCCGGGTATCCTGTATCCCGGGACGATTCACAGTGCTCCGAGCACACTCACGGACACCATCACCATGATTGATCTCTTAATCCCTTCAATTCTTGCCGGTCTGGGAATTGCGATAATTTCAGGTCCTTTAGGGTCCTTCGTTGTCTGGCGGAAAATGGCCTATTTTGGCGATACTTTATCGCACGCATCTCTGATGGGGCTGGCTTTTGGTTTTTTACTGGATATCAATCTGAACCTGGCTCTCATCGTCTGCTGTCTCATGATCGCAGCTCTGCTCGTCACGATGCAGAAACAAAAAGTGATTTCAACAGATACTCTGCTCGGCATACTCGCACACAGCTCTTTATCCATTGGGCTGATAGCCGTCAGTTTTCTTGACGACATCCGCATTGATCTGATGAGTTATCTGTTCGGGGATTTACTTGCCATTACTCCGGATGACTTAATCTTCATTTGGGGCGGTGTTGGCGTCATTACGATAGTTCTGTATTTCTTCTGGCAGCCGTTGTTGTCTTCAACCGTCAATGAAGAACTTGCCGCTGTTGAGGGGACACCAACTGATTTAATGCGGTTATTACTCATGTTGATGATAGGCCTTGTTATCGCCGTAGGAATGAAGTTTGTCGGCGCACTGATCATGACATCGCTCCTCATTATTCCGGCTGCCGCTGCCCGAAAAATCTCCACAACTCCAGAACAAATGGCGATCTATGCCTCATGTATTGGTTGTATTTCAGTCTTGTGTGGATTATGGCTTTCATGGCAGTTTGACACGCCCGCGGGACCATCGGTAGTTGTGTCTGCAAGCTGTCTTTTCCTTTGTTTGAATTTTATTAATCTCCGAAAAACAGCCTGACATCCATAACCCGGCTTCGT